>CAUZFM010000005.1:0-50913 GCA_963579235.1 uncultured Binatia bacterium (SeqCode) | reverse complement strand
GTGCCCTTCTGCAAACCGCCGGGACCCTCCGTGCAACAGCTCATCGACCGCATACGCGAGCCCGAAGGCTCCGGCCCGGGCGTAGATATCGAAATCGCACCCGGGCAGTAAGATTCCCAGGGGGGGGGCTAGCCCGCAGGCGAGCGTAAATCCTCAGCGCCGCGAGCGCCAGCATCACGGCCGTTCCCACCGCGGCCACCGGGCTGTGCGCGGCGCCCCCCGCCCAGGTAAAGGTGAACACCACCCAGAGATACGGCATGCCGGTGCGATGCAGCAGTAGCCACCGCTTCCTGCCCAACGCTGCGACCGCGGCGTCGCTACTGGTGGCAGCCATCAGGGCTATGACCACGAAACCTCCTGCGCCTGCTACCTGGGTGAGCGGGCCCACCCCCAGCTCTACCAACTGGGCCAGGGTGAGCAGTGCCAGCAGGTGAACGCCGTGCGACATGGCCATGCCCAAGCCCACGCGCCGGCGCGAAGCCAGCAGCGAGCGAGCCCAGCGTTTTCCGCTGAGATGTGCAAGAGGTGCCGCCGCCCAGGCCAACACGAACAGCACGCTCGACAGGGCCCCGGTAGACCTGATCACGATCCGCGCCGAGTCCTCGACCGAGTCAGCCCCGCCCAAGGCAGCCGCCACCAGCAGGACCAGCAACGTGACGATACCCGGCAGCAGTCGATGCGAGCTGGGTTTCGTCACCGGTAAGACCATCGTTCAACCGCGCGGCGTTGCTACCACGATCTCGTCGCCCTCTCCCACGCTACCGTCCTCGATCACGCGCACGCAGATGCCACCACGGCCGAGCAACGAACGGGTCATGCCAGGCTCGGTGAGCGCCTCGATGTAGGCGCAGGGCGGACGAGGCCGGTCGTACTCGAACAGCGCACTGCCCAGCCTGAAACGCTGCCCCGCCAACTCTTGCAGGCCAGCTCCCTCTACCGCACCACCCTCTATCATGCCGCGCACGACGATATTGCGCCGGTGCTGGCCCTCGCCCACGGACACGCCCGTGTCGCGGGTGATGGCGTCAAGATCCTCGGCGCTTATCAAGGTAACCTGGCATTCGTCAACGCCGGTCCAGTAGCCGCTGCGCTCACAGTAACGGTCGCCGTCAAGCCCGCGGCCGGCCAGGGCCGTCACGCGGTCCACGCGCAACATGGGCTCGCTTCCGCGAACCGCCACGAACAGTGCTTCAACGCGGGCAGCCACTCCTCAAGCCCCCTCGGCCGAGACCTGCGAGTCAATGATCTGGTCGAGTTCGGCGCGCAGGCGCGGCAGGATCTCTTCATAGGAATACGAGCCCAGGCTCTCGGGCCCACGCTTGAGGTTCACAAATGTCGGCGCACACCACAGCCCCAGGTCGGCGTCATCGGTCTCTCCGGGGCCGTTTACCCTGCAACCCATGATGGCAATGGTGAGCCTGTGGTCGCGGGCGTAAGCCGTGAGCTCGCGTACGTCTTCGGCCAGCTGCACGAAGGCCTCGTTCTCTACCCGCGAGCAACTCGGGCAGCTGATGATGTTGAGCCCGGGCAGGCCATAGTCGACCACGCTGCGCACGCGGCCGGCCGCCACGTCGGCGAGGATGCTGCGCGCGGCCTCGATTTCTTCGCGCTTGCGATCGTTGGGCACGGTGAGCGACACGCGCAGGGTGTCGCCCACGCCGCGGGCCAGCAACTGCTCAAAAGCGATCCGCGTCTTGATGACTCCGTCGGGTGGAAGGCCAGCCTCGGTAACGCCCAGGTGCAGGGGCACCCCGGGGCGCTGTTCACTGAAGCGCAGGTTGGCGTCGACCACCTGGGCGGGATCGGAGTCCTTGAGCGATACGCAGTAGCGGGTAAAGCCGATCGAGTCGAGAAAGTCCGAGTGCGCGGTGGCGCTTTCCACCATGGGGGTCACGGCGTCGTCGGGCCCGTAACGCTCGGCTAGCTCAGGGTCCACCGAACCGCAGTTGACGCCGACCCGCAGCGCGCAATCGTTGTCTCCGGCGACACCCGCGATCATGCGGACCTTGTCCTGCCAGGACCGCTCGCGCTCGTGGTGATAGAGATGCCCGGGGTTATAGCGCAACTTGTCCACCCAGGGCGCGACCCTTTCCGCGAGACGGTAGTTCTCCTGCAGGTCGACCACCAGGTTGGCATCTGTACCCTTGCGTATGTGGGCCAGCGCGTCGGCGTCAGCGCGACTGTCTACGGCCACCCTCACGAGATCGGCGCCAGCCGCGTGCAGCGCGTTGACCTGCTCAAGCGTGGCCGCCGCGTCGCTCGTAGGCGTGGCAGTCATGCTCTGCACGGCGATGGGATTCCCGTCGCCTATAACTACCGTGCCTACGGCGACAGCGCGGGTACTTTTTCGTTTGATGTCCATGGACTGTGTGGTCAGCATAGAGAATAGGAAAAGCCGCTTGCCATCGCCAACAGCCCCGACGCCGGACGACGGCCGGTCATGACCGCGACGGCCGCTTTCGCCATGTACGGTGGCAGGCTGCTGAAATGATCGGCCATGGGAGATGAGCCCGAAATCGCCAGGCGGCTGTTGACCAACTGCCGCAGTATTGCCGTGGTTGGACTGTCAGACAACCCAGCCCGGGCCTCGCAGCGCGTGGCGGCCTAGCTGCAAGCCGCCGCGCGCGCGCAGCAGGCGGGCACCGAAGTGGTCATGGACCGCTGCATGATGCGCGACCACGCTCTGCTGGGCCTGTAAGGCGCGCCCCAGCAGTATTGCAAGGGGCCTTTTGCACAACGGCCTCGTCCTCTGTTCGTTATACGAGAACCAGGCCTCATCGCTACAACTGCCACCAAAACCGTTGTAATGACTGCTTTTGTTCACCGCAACGGCTAGCGCCGGCTAGCGGCAAGTTTCATATTCGACACAACCCACGGCCAACCCCTACCACTTACCTGGATAAAGCGTACCTTCGAACCAGAATTACCTGGCATTTCCCGGTTACCACCCCCCCCTTGGTGGCCGGGAACGGGCCCCGGCAGTTCAGGGTTCCCCTTTCTCCTTGACCTGCCGGGGTCCTGTAGTTCTGCTGCCGAGCGGCTACTGGTAATTCTTGACCGTGGAGATCAGCTCAGCGAACTTCTCTGGGTCGGTCGTCGGAAACTTGCACACCCGGTTCTCGCAGACGTAAGCCGTCACCTTGCCGTCGATCGCCGTCTTCTCTCCTACCAGCGGCACGAGTCCCGCGAGGTCGTGCGCCTGCTCCCCCTCGGTGACGGCCGCGACGATGCAGTTGGGCAGGTAGGTGCGACTGAGCGCCGCCGTGAAGGGGCCGAGATCGTCGTCGTCAGCCGCGCGCACGAGGATGATCTCCTTGGGGCTGTCGAGATAGTAGTCCAGCGCCGACAGCATGCGGGGACTACCAGCCGGATAGCGCGCCAGGGCCGTGGCAAACGCTCCAAGGGCGCGCTCGGCGCGTTCTTTCCACTGCTCGTCGGTCGTGAACTCATACAGGCGCATGAGGTTCGAGATCATGACCGAGTTACCCGAGGGACGCGCGCCGTCGTAAGTCGGCTTCTTGCGCACCAGCAGGTTCTCTCCGCTCGCCGGCGACAGGAAATAGCCACCCGTGGTCTCGTCGAGGAACTCCTCGTCGGCGCCACCCTGCAGCTCGAGCGCCAGCTCCAACCAGCGCCGGTCGTGGTCGGTTTCGTAGAGATCGAGCAGGGCTGCCACCAGGAAGGCGTAGTCGTCGAGCACGCCGTCGTGCCGCGCCTTGCCCGATTTCCATGAACGCCGCAGGCGGTTCCCGTAGCGCAGCTGCGACACCAGGAACTCACCGGCCCTTACGGCCGCGTCGACGTAACGCGGCTCGCCCAGGGCACGCCCGGCCTTGGCCAGTGCCGAGATCATGAGTCCGTTCCAGGCCGTGAGCACCTTGTCGTCCAGGCCCGGTGGCTGCCTGTCGGCGCGCAGCTCGTACAGCCGCGTGCGTATGGCGTCGAGCCGTTCACGGTCCACGGCGGCGGCTAAGTGATCAACGTAGAGAATGCTTCGGCCTTCAAAATTGCCGCCCTCGGTAACGCTCCAGTAGTTGCGGGCAAATTCGCCTTCGTCTTTTCCCAGCGCCTCGTCGAGCTCGCCCGGTGTCCAGGTAAAATACAACCCTTCTTCTTCGTGACCACCGGGTGCCGGGCTGTCGGCGTCGGTGGCCGAGTAAAACCCGCCCGCCTCGTCGGTCATCTCGCGCAACACGTAGTCGAGTATCTCGCGGGCCACCCGGGCAAAATCATCGCGGCCACTGACCTGCCAGGCCTCCACCAGCGTCGACGCGATGAGCGCGTTGTCGTAAAGCATCTTCTCAAAGTGCGGCACCAGCCAGCGCGAATCGGTGGAGTAGCGATGAAAACCGCCACCCACCTGGTCATAGACGCCGCCCTGCAACATGCGCTCAAGGGTGATGACCACCATCTCCAGGGCACGCTCGTCGCCGCTGCGACGGTGGTAGCGCAGCAGCATGTCGAGCATCACGCTGCGCGGAAACTTGGGCGCGCGGCCAAAACCACCCCACTGTTGGTCGAAGGAAGCCTTCAGCGACTGAACTGCTTTCTGCAACAGCTCGTCACCCGGTACTGCCGCCGGGGCCGCGGCACGGGCGGCGGCCTGCAGCCGCGAGGTTATGCGGGCCGCCTGCGCTACGACAGCGTCCGGATTGTCCGCGTAGTTGTCCGAAAGTGTTTTCAGAATGCTGAGAAAGCCGCGACGAGCACCTCGGTCACCGTCGCGCGCGGGAAAATAGGTACCGGCAAAGAACGGCTCGCGACCCGGCGTCAGCATCACGGTCATCGGCCAGCCGCCGCGCCCGGCCAGCGCGTGCACCGCGTCCATGTATACCGCGTCAACGTCGGGCCGTTCTTCACGATCAACTTTTATGGCGACGAAATGCGTATTTATGAAAGCCGCGATCTCGAGATCTTCGAAGGACTCGCGCTCCATGACATGGCACCAGTGGCAGGTCGAGTAGCCAACGCTGAGCAACACCGGCCGATCCAGGCGCCGCGCAGCCTCGAACGCCTCGTCGCCCCAGGGGTACCAGTCCACCGGGTTGTGGGCGTGCTGGATCAGGTAGGGGCTGCCCTCCATGGACAGGCGATTGCTGAATTCAGGCGAGCCATCTTCCCCCAGGTGGTGGGTGCGCGGCGCGTAGTCGGCCGGCATGGCGTCGAGCGCCTCGCGTATGTCATCGAGCACAATCGCGGGACGTGCTTCGCCCCCGGGCTGGGCCGCCGGCACCTCCCACCCCCTCGACGCGGGCCCCTCGGGAGCCGTGCAGGATGCCCCCAGGGGGAGGACAGCAGACAAAACCAGCGGTAGGAGGTAGTGAACCTTGGTGCGGCAAAGCATAAGTAACTCCTTTGCGTTGGCGCTTTCGCCTCCGCGTAGCCACCATTGAAACACCGGGAGCGGTGAAACGTCGAACAGTGACATCGAGGAAGCAGAAAGGAGGACTGGCCGGCAGACTGATGGTAGGGCTGGCGGTGCTGGTACTGGTCGTCGCCCTGGCGGTGCCCCTGCTGATCAGCCAGCTGCTGCTGGACGCCGAATGGGTCAACAGCAACCTGCTGCCGGCGGTCGAGGCCAGGCTCGGGCGACGCCTGCAGGTGGACGAGCTGGATTTCAAGACCAGTTCGCTGTGGCTACGCGGGGTCAGCTTGTCCGAGGATCCCGACTGGGCTCCCAACGACAGTCCATTTCTCCAGGTCGACGAGGTTCGCCTGGGAATAAATCTCGCTGCGCTGTTCGGAGCGCGACTCGAAATCGATTCGCTCTCGCTCAGCGGACTGACAATGACCCTGCGCAGGTCTCGCTCGGGTGAACTCAACGCCGACTCGCTCAGCCGGCCGCCCAGCATACGCGCGGGCGACAACAGCGACCGGCAGCCACCGTCCGGCGGCGCTTCGGTATCATTGCAGCTCAAGCAGCTGGTTATTCGCGACAGTCGTATCCTCCTGCTGCCGCCCGACGACGCCGCAGCGGCGACGGTGTCGATAGAAAAAGCTCGCTGGAAACCGGCACACGGCGCGTGGCCGCTCGAAGCGACGGGGACACTCTTGTTTCCCGGCGGTCCCCGGCGTGACTTCGAGTTACGCAACCACGGCGAAAAACTCCTGCGCCTCTCGGGCCTCGACCTCGAGCGCATGGTGGCCTTCGCCACCGCCTGGCGCGGCGACCTGCCGCAGCAACTGCCGGCGCCGGCGCCAGGTGAAGCCAGGCTCGAGCTGGGCAAGCTCAGCTGGCGCGGGCTGGAGATGAACCGACTGTCGGCCCTGGCCGTCAGCGAAGCCGGGCGTCTGCGGATACGCGGGCTCACGGGTTCAGTAGCTGGCGGTACGCTCGACGGTGCAGCAGACCTGTTTCCCGGCGGTAAACCGGATCGTTACTCCGGCAAGCTACTGGTCCGGGACGCCGCGTGGGCCAGCGTGGCGACGACGGTTTTCGGCCCCGGCTGGGCCAGCCAATCGGGCAAGCTCACGGCCGACCTGGGCTTCGAGGGCAGCCTGGGCAACGACCTCGCGCTGGCCGTAGAACTCGACCTCGACCGCCTCGACGTGGTGAAAGTCGGCGAATGGAGCAGGGAGTGGAAGGGCGAGCTTCCCCTGCGGCGCGATGCCCACGACATCCCCATCACGGCGCGCGGCAACTTTCGTGCTGGAGCCGTCATCCTTCCAGGCCTGGAGTTTGAGCAAGCCTCCGGCAAGGTTGAGTACGGCAGAGGAGTGCTCCGCGTTTACGAAGCCGAGGCCGATCTCTACGGCGGAAGCCTGGGCGATCTAACCGCGCACGTGGACTTCTCGCCGAGGAAGACGGAGCCAACGCTCGGTGCTGGTTCATCTCCTGGGCCGGCCTGGAAAGCCGCGGGCAAACTCACCGGCGCCGATATCAAGCTGGCCGTGCAGCGCTACCTGCCGCCTTCATGGGGGACGCTTGAGGGCGTATTCAACCTCGAGGGTTCGGTGTCGGGAGCCGGCACGGGCGAGGAGTTGCTAACCGGGCTGCGCGCCGACGCGTCGCTCGCGGTACCGCGAGCCGGCTTCCGCCACTCGGCTTTCATGAAGGATATCGCCCGCAAGACCGGCATCGCCCCGCTGGCAGAGCTGGAAATGGTGGACTCCGGTGGGGACTTCCAGGTACGAGACGGGCGCGTCCACAGTCCCCTGGCGGTGTTCGGCAACAGCGCAGGCCAGCTGGCCCTGCGCGGGAGCGTGGGCTTCGACACCAGCATGGACTTTGACCTCTGGATAGGAATCGGCCCGGGCGAAAAACGTGAGCTGCTGTCGGCGGGCATACTGATGCCCTACCTCAAGGACACCGAGGGCTGGACCTACGTGCCGGTGTCAGTGTCGGGCGACTTTGAGAATCCCGGTGTTGCGGTTCACCCGAGGGCAGTCGTGTCGACCGTGCTCAACGTGATCCCCGACGCGGCCGGGCGCATACTGGCGGAGGGCAGCCAAGCAGCCGAAATCCTGCCGGGGGGAAAACTCGCGGGTAAGGTCGTAGAAAATAGTGTCGGCCTGGCGACTGGCCTTGTCGCGCACGGCACGAGCGGGCTGGTGTCGGTGGTAGAGCGCTTCGGAAAAATTATAGGCGTCGACGTCAAGGAGCCCTCGCCCCCACCCGCAGTGAAGCCCTGACCGCTACCAGTCAAACACCAGGGTGTTGCGCAGCTGGACGTCGGTCTGCTCCACGTCACCCGGAGGCCGGCTGTCGTGCTCAAGTGACAGCGAGAAATCCAGGCTGATGCGCTCGGTGACCCGCGTCTCGAGCACGAGCTCGGCCATCGCGCGCAGGTCGCCGGGATCGTCCACGCGCGGTTGCACGAAAACCGTGGCAGAAAAGTCGGCGCTCTCGCCCACTGCGCGCGATAAGGACAGGTAAGTGTTGAGTCGCAAGGCTGACACCGAAGAATCTTCACCGGAGCCGGAGTCAACGTCGAGCAACTCGCTCTCGATCATCGCGCCGAGCCCCAACCAGGCACTGCCGCCCTCTACACTCTCCAGTCGCATCCTCGCACCGCCACCCAGGAGGGCGCGCAGTTCAAGATCGGCGAACTCGTTGGTCTGCAGCTGCACAAAAACCTCGGGGTCCAGCCGCTGGTCGCTCCGAAAGTTACGGCGAACGTGAACCTGGCCTTCCTGCACGAAGGTGCTGTTGTCTTTCTCGGCCACCCGGCCGCCGGCGATCAGCAGCCAGGAACTATGCTCGTCCCACTTTTCAAGCCTCAGGCCCAGGCCGAAATCGACCAGGTCCACGTTGCCCGATCGCAGCGCAGCGCTCAGGTTCAGCCTGCGACTGAGCCCCTCACCGCCTTCGGCCCGCCGCTCCTTCTCGGTGTTGAGGATGAGCGCAGACGAGTCGGCCGGCAGTAACAGGCCCAACATGAGCGCGCAGGCAAGCGCGGCCACGAGGCCGCGAGCGAGCGGACACGGGTCGATACCTGTAAACGTAGAGAAGCTCACCGCGCGGCAGCTTCCCGCTTTCGCCTGCGGCGGTCAAGCCCGGCGTCGGCACCTCGCGCCGCCGAGCTCAGCCGGAGACGTACTCGCGCAGGTAGTTCACCTCGGCGTTGGTCTCCTCGAGCTGGACCTTCACCACGTCGCCTATCGAGGCTATGCCCACCAGCCTTCCGCCGTCCATTACCGGCAGATGCCTGATACGGTGATCGGTCATTATCCTCATAACGGAAGCCACCGAGTCGTCGGGCACACCTACCATCGGTGAGGGTGTCATGACTTCGCTGACCATGTGCGTGTCGAGACCGGCAATGCCATTCCTGCCGCAGAGCCTGAGCACGTCACGCTCTGTTATGATACCGACCAGGCGCCCGCCCGCGTCGCAGACCGGCAGCGCTCCGATGTTGTGCTGGTTGAGAAGATCAACCGCCTGCTTGACCGTACTCTGGGGATCGATGGTCTGAAGTTTTGACACACCGTGAGTCATTACATCGCCTATGGTTTTCATATCTGACCCTCCCTGCCTGCGCGCCCGCGGCCTGAAAACGAGCCCTTTGTCCGCCTCGTTTTCGACTCAGCCGGCGCAAGTCAAGGGGAAGGCTACCACAGAATGGCCAGGGGGTGTTAGCCCGGCTGCAAACTTTGCCACCCGGGCTACACCCTTTCGGGTAGGTAAAGCGGCTCAAGCGGCTCACCGATAAGCGTTGCTTTTCGCTTTTGGCTAAACGGATAAGCAGGGTTACAGTAGGGTGGTGATTTCGGCTTCCAGCGACCAGGCCGGTAAGGCCGGTAAGGACGGTGCAAACAGTTCGACCCCAGAAGGCTTTGGCGGCCTGCGGGTAGTCTACTTCGAATCCCGTCTCGCCACCGAGTGCGGAACACTGGTCGAAAAGTCGGGGGGCATCGCTATCAGCGCGCCAGCGATGCGAGAAGTCGAACTCAGCGACAACGGGCCGGCCATCAGCTTTGCAGGCCAGCTGGTCGCCGGCCACGTGGACGCGGTGGTCTTCCTGACCGGTGTCGGCACCCGGCACCTCTTTGCGGCCATGGAGACAGTGCACCAACGCGACGAGCTCGTGGCCGCGCTGAAAGAAACCACCGTGGCAGTGCGCGGCCCTAAACCACTCAGGGCGCTGGGCGAACTCGGTGTCCGGGTGGACCTTCGCGCCGAAGAACCCAACACCTGGCAGGAGGTGCTCGCGGCCTTCGACGCAAACCAGTCGACGTTTTCCCTCGAAGGCAAGACCGTTGCCGTGCAGGAGTACGGCGTCGGCAGCCCGCAGCTCGCCAGTGGACTGGCCGAGCGCGGGGCCACGCCCTTGAACGTAGCGGTGTACCGCTGGGCGACGCCGGAGAACACGAGGCCACTTCTCGACGGGCTGCGCGAAATCATCTCGGGCACGGCTGACGTGTTGCTGTTTACCAGTTCGATGCAGGCCCGTAACGTTATCAAAATCGCTTCGGCTGCCGGCATCGTTGACCATCTGCGCCAGGCGCTCAAAGAAGTAGTGGTCGCGTCGATCGGCCCAGTGTGCAGCCAGACACTCGATGAACTGGGCATACCCGTCGACGTGCAACCCGCGCGCGGCAAGCTGGGCGCCCTGGTAAAGGCGGCATCCGAGCAGGCGCTGCCGCTGCTCGAGCAACGCCGACGCCAGGCCGTACCCGGGCCACCGCCGACGGTTGGCCGCCGGGAGTTTGCGAGCGACGATCCCGAACAGAGCCTCTTCATGCGAGCCTGCAGAAGAGAACCCGTAGAGCGCGTACCGGTATGGTTGATGCGGCAGGCCGGTCGCTACATGCGCGAATACCGTGAGCTGCGCGCTAGAACCCCGTTCATGGACCTGTGCAAGAACCCCGGGCTGTCGTCCGAGGTAGCGGTCACCGCCGCAGCGAGGCTCGGAGTAGACGCAGCGATATTGTTTTCAGACATCCTGCTGATCGTCGAGCCCATGGGACTGGGCCTGACCTACAACCGGGGTGACGGCCCACGCCTGCAGCACGTGGTCCGAGATGCTTCCGACGTAGACCGGCTGCTGGAAGTCGACCCCAACGAGTCGTTGCCTTTCGTGATGGACGCGATCAAGCGCACGCGCAGTGAGTTGCCCGCGGGCTTGCCGTTGATCGGTTTCAGCGGTGCGCCGTTCACGCTTGCTTCCTACATCATCGAGGGCGGTGGCTCGCGTAACTACACGCACACAAAGCGCCTGATGCACAGCGACCGCGGCGCATGGGACGCCATGATGGAGCTTATCTCACGCTCAGTGGCGCGCTACCTCTCGGCCCAGATCGAGGCCGGCGTCCAGGCCGTGCAGTTGTTCGACAGCTGGGTGGGCTGCCTGTCGCCCGACGAGTACCGCGAATTCGTGCTGCCCCACACGCGCTCGGTGTTCGACGCACTGCCGCCGTCGACCCCCAGCTTACACTTTGGCACCGGCACCTCTGCCCTGCTCGACCTGCAGGTCGAGGCCGGCGGAAGCGTGCTGGGCATAGACCATCGCAGCGACCTCGCCGAGGCTTCGCGGCGCTTCACCAACCTCGCGCTACAGGGCAACATGGACCCTGCCATACTCTTCGCCGGACCCGAAGCAGTGCGCAGCGCCTGCCGCGCCGTGCTGACGGCAGTGGGCGACCGCGACGGCTTCATTTTCAACCTCGGGCACGGCGTACTGCCGGGCACACCGGTAGACAACGTGATCGCGCTGGTCGACGCGGTGCACGAGTTAGGACTGCGCGACTGATGCAGGCCCTTGTCGTAGGCGCCGGAATCTCGGGACTGGCGACGGCCTGGTACCTGCAGCGCGAAGCCGCACGCCGAGAGCGTGATCTCGACATAACGGTGCTCGAGGCAGACGACCGCGTCGGCGGAGTGATAAACACCGAAAACGTCGACGGCTTTACCTGCGAGCTCGGACCGGACTCCTTCCTCAGCGAAAAACCCTGGGCGCTGGCCTTGTGCCGCGAACTGGGGCTGGAGCAGCGGGTGCTGGGCACCGGCCAACGGCGGCGCAGCTTCATAGCCCGCGGCCACCGCCTGCACCCCATTCCCGACGGTTTTCAGATGCTCGCACCAACGCGCCTTGTGCCCTTTCTCACCACGCCGTTGTTCTCGCCGCTGGGCAAGCTGCGCATGGGAATGGACCTGTTGCTGCCAAGAGGCGGGCAAAGCAGCGACGACGGCGTCGATGAGACCCTGGCCGAGTTTGTCAGGCGGAGACTGGGCAACGAAGCCCTGGAGCGCGCCGCGCAGCCCCTGGTGGGCGGCATCTACACCTCCGATCCTGAAAAGTTAAGCCTGCAGGCCACCATGCCCCGCTTCACCGAAATGGAGCGCAAGCACCGCAGCCTGATACTGGGCATGTACAAGGCGCGCCGCGCGATGCCTCCGGCCAATACCACCGGGCCACGCTACGACCTCTTCGTGAGCCTGGCCGACGGGATGGGCGAGTTGCCCGCGGCGCTGGTAAAAGCCCTGCCCGACGACTGCGTTCGTACCGGGCAGCGGGTGGAGAGCCTGCAACACGACGGTGACAGCTACCTGCTGAGCGGCCCGGGGCTGCAGCTGCGGGCTGACGCACTGTGCCTGGCGCTGCCGAGCCACGCCTCGGGCCAGCTTACGGCCGGAATCGCCGCCGAGCTCACCACCGAGCTCAACGCCATTGATTACGCCTCGACAGCAACCGTCAACCTGGCCTTCGCCCGCCGCGACGTGATTCACCCGCTGGACGCCTTTGGCTTTGTCGTACCAGCGGTCGAAGGCCGCACGCTGCTGGCCTGTACCTTCAGCCACGAAAAGTTTCCCGGCCGGGCCCCCTCTGACCAGGTGCTGCTCAGGGCCTTCGCCGGTGGCGCCATGCAGCCCGGGGCAGCCCTGCTCGACGACGAACAACTGCTGGCTGCCGTTATCCATGATCTCTCCGAACTACTGGGACTCAAGGGCCCGCCGCTGCACGTACGAATTTCGCGCCATCCCCGGGCCATGGCCCAGTACGGCCGCGGCCACCTGCAACGGGTGGACCGTATAGAAAAACACGTGGAAGCCCTGCCCGGCCTGGCCCTGGCGGGCAACGGCTACCGTGGCATAGGCATACCCGATTGCGTGCGCTCGGCCGAGCTCGCGGCCGAGCGCATGGCGGCCCACCTGTTCGGGTAGGGCCAGCACCACCTTTTCGGGTATCGAATCGCTGCCACCCCCGCCCGCGCTCCTCGCAAAATTCTCTGTAAAAATAAATCCGACCCATAACGCCACTGTTTACGGCACCTGCGACACCCTGCAGAAAAAACAGTCTTGCCGACCCGTACCAAGAGGGGGTAATTATTGGGACATGGCCGCCGAACTTACTATTGCGCCGGGGATACTCGTGGCGATGCCACAGCTCAACGACCCGAACTTCCGGCGTTCCGTCATCCTCGTGGCCGAGCACAACGAGGAAGGTTCGTTCGGGTTGGTCTTGAACAAACCCACCGACGACCTGGTGTGCAATCTCATCTCCAGTCTCGAAATGGACTGGTGCGGAGACGAGCAGGCCGAGGTCTGGACGGGCGGCCCGGTGCAACCCGAAACCGGTTGGGTTCTGCACGAACCCGTACCCGGACTGGGTGAACCCGCGACGCGGGAGATCTTTGACGGCGTGCACCTCACGGCGGCGCCCGAGGCACTGTCGGTGCTCGTATCGCGACCGCCCCCACGCCTGCGCGTACTACTGGGCTACGCCGGCTGGGGACCGGGACAGCTTGAATCCGAACTCACGGGTGGATGCTGGGTAAATGCTCCCCTTTCGGCCGACCTCGTGTTCGACACCCCCTGCGAGTACCAGTGGGAAGCCTCGGTGAGACTGCTGGGCGTCGACCCCGAAGCCCTGGCCCCGGCGAGCGGCATTCACTGAGTAACTTCAGCCGGGTCGCTTTCGCTACCGCTACAATCCGTCCTGTTTTGAGAACCTGCCCGCGTACACCGCCTGGCCGTCGGTTCGCTGGAACACGATCTGGCAAAGACGCGTGCCGGCGTGGATGTTCAGCGTGCGGGCCGACACGTTGGATATCTCGAGCACCTGCCTGTTACTGACCCCGGGTGCCACGAAACCGGATGTCACGTGAACCATCAGGCCCAGCCGGGCAAAACGCGAGCGCCCCTCGAGCCAGGCGCATAGACTGGGAGCGAGAGTGATCTTTTCGAGCGTAATGCCGTGGATGGTGTTGCCGGGCTCAAGGGCGTAGGGCGCATCCAGCAGCTGACGCTCGGTATGGTCGAGATAGTCGACCTCGTCGACCACGTCCAGCGGCGCGGGATCGCGCTTCATCACGCGGATTTCGCCGGCCAGGTGCAGGTCAACCGACGCCGGCCCGACCAGGGCCTCGTCGAACGGTTCGATAATAATATCGCCGTCGCGCACGGCCTCGAGGATCTTGTCGCGCGCCAGGATCATCCGTATCGCAGGCCGGTGCTCAGCGGGCCGAGGGCCCCGAGCACGCCAGCCTCCTTGTCACTTCGAATAACAACTCGGTGCCCAGCGCGAGGTTTTCTACGCTCAGCCGCTCGTTGTGTCCGTGTATGGTCGAGAGCTCTTCACGCGACAGAAGGGCCGGCGTAAACCCGTAAGCGTGCCCGCCGGCCTTGCGAAAGGCGTGCGAGTCGGTGAAGCCCGGCGACAGCATCGGCAGCACGCACACGTCGTTGCCGTAGCGCTCTTCGAGCACCTCGCCTATCACCTGCGTCACCGGCGTGTCCATGGACGACTGTCCCGAGTCGTGTTGCAGCACCAACTCGAGTTCCACCCCCGGGTCGTCGATTACCGAGCGTAGCTCTTCTACAAAATCGTCGGGGTTGGTGCCGGGCAACAGCCGGCAGTCAAGCGTTGACTCGGAGTTGACCGGGATCACGTTGTGCTTGCTGCCCGCGTGCACCCCGGTGAGCGTAACCGTGTCGTGGGTGATCGCGTGCAGGAAGGGATCGAGTTCGCCCAGCGCCTCCAGCGTCGCGTCGTCGCGCGGGTCGAGATCGTCGGGTAGAAAGCCCTGGCCCTTGAGGGTGTTGAGCATGGCTTCCACTGGCGCCGTCAGGCGTGCGCGCTTCTCGCGTTCCTCGATGCGGGCCAGGGCCTTGACCAGCGCTACCAACGAGTTCTTCGAGTGCGGCACCGAGCCGTGACCGGGTTCGCCGTGAGTGCGCAGGCGTATCCAGCAGGGGCTCTTCTCGCTGGGGGCCACGCCGAACATACGGGTGGGCTTACCCATGAACTCCCTGAAACCGTAGGCGCCCTCGTTAAAAATCCAACTCGACCTGAGCAGCTCGGGCGCCTCACGCTCGAGGTAGTGCACGCCCATGAGGCCGCCCTCTTCTTCGTCGGCCACCGCCACGAACACCAGGTCCTGCTTCAGTGGCAAGCGGTGGCGGCGAGCCAGCACCATCACGAGCAGCTCCATTATGCCCATACACTTCATGTCCAGCGCCCCGCGTCCCCAGATGGTACCGTCCACGACGGCTCCCGACAGGGGGTCGACATCCCAGTGCTCGGCCTCGGCCGGCACTACGTCGATGTGCGACAACAGCACCAGCGGGCTGGTTTCGCTGCCGCCACTGCCCTCCAGGCGCGCGCTTATCGACACCCGCGAATCGCCGGCATCGTGCATGCGGCAGGGGATGCCCTCGGACTCGAGCAAGCCCCTGAGAAACAACGCCCCGGCTTCTTCGCCGCCGGGAGGGTTGGTGGTGTTGATGCGAATATACTCGGACAGCAGCTCCACCGCCTGGGCGTGAATCTCCTGCCAGTTGACGTCGACCGCGCTTGGCATACCTCGTTCTAAGCTCTCACGGGTGTGTTGTACAGCAACGGCGTCAGCGCCCCCGGTGATCGGCGCGCCACTTCCACGGGGGGACCATGCTCCCCCGCCATATCCCCACGCTCCCTGACTCGGCGCGGGTTTCGTCGTCAACGTAGTCGTTGCTGAAGCGACGATAGGCCAGCGCCCAACCGGCGGCGACCATGGCCGCCGAAAGATCGCGGCCGTCACCCAGCTTGCATACACAGACCTTGCGTCCCCAGCTGTCGATGTCTTTCACCTCGCAGTCAACCGCGCGGCCGCCGGCCAACCGGTCCATGGCCACGGTGGCGTGTTGACCGCAGGGCCAGCGCGAGCCATCCGAGCCCTTGCAGTACTGGCCTACTTCGGGCGCGTCGATACCGAACAGCCTGACCTTGACGGTTCCCACCAGCAGGCTGTCGCCGTCCACGACTTCCGCCCTGCCAACGACCGCCGCCTGTTCGCTGGCAAGAACCGGAGCGGGCGCCAGGACCAACGCCGGCAGCAACCACGCCGTCACCACGAACAGGCCTGGCAGCGCGTGCCGCAGCCTCGCGCTGCGCTCAGTCTTCAAGCGTAGAAGTATCACCCTCGTCCAGCCCCAGTTCACGGGCGCGCAACAGCCTGCGCATTATCTTTCCCGAACGCGTCTTTGGCAGCGTATCCACAAAGTCCAACTCCGATGGGCGGGCTATGGGGCCGAGCTCCCGGGAAACGTGCTGCCTGAGTTCATCGGAAAGATCGGCCCCCTGCTCGTAACCGTTGGCTGCCACCACGAACACCTTTATGCGCTCACCCTTGAGCTCGTCGGGCAAGCCGATGGCGGCCGACTCGGACACCGCCGGGTGGGAGATGAGCGAGCTCTCCACGTCGGCGGTTCCGATTCGGTGCCCGGCAACGTTGAGCACGTCGTCCGACCGTCCGAGCACAGCCCAGTAGCCCTCGTTGTCGCGCACCGCGATATCGCCGGTCACGTAACCGCCCAGTCGCTCGCTGAAGCAGGACTGGTAGCGCTCGTCGTCCTGCCAGATGGTCTGCATCATCCAGGGTACGGGTTGCTCCATGACCAGTGTGCCGCCTTCGCCGTCGTCCATGCACCCGCCGGCTTCGTCGACGACCTTGAGCTTGATACCCGGCATGGCGCGACCCGCCCAGCCGGGGCGGCCCTGCATGCAGGCGAAGGTTCCTATCATCGGGCTCGCGATCTCGGTCTGCCAGTAGTTGTCGACCACGTGACCCGCGGGCGCCAGGTTTTTTGCCGCCCACAGCCAGGCCTCGGGGTTGAAAGGCTCCCCGGCGCAGAACAGCAGCCGCAGCGTCGAGCGATCGCTGTCGGCCAGCACCTTCTCGCCCGCGCGCATGAACATGCGTACCGCAGTGGGCGCGGTGAACAGCGCCGTGACCGAGTACTTGTCTACCAGCTGCCAGGTGATACCCGCGTCGGGGTAGTCGGGCGCGCCTTCGCGTATGACCTGCGTGGCACCGGCCATCATGGGGCCGTAACAGATGTACGAATGCCCCACGATCCAGCCAATGTCGGACGTGGACCACCAGGTATCGCTCTCGCTCACGTCGAAGTAGTGGGTCATGAGCAGGTGTACGCCCACCGCGTAGCCGCCGTGCACGTGCACCACGCCCTTGGGGCTGCCGGTGGTACCCGAAGTGTAGAGCATGAAAGCCGGGTGCTCGGCGTCCACCGAGACCGCCGCGCAGGCAGGCTCGGCCGCGGCCAGTTCACGCTCAAAATCCAGCTCGCCGGGGGCCAGGGTGGTGGCCTCGTCGCGCCGCCAGACGAGCACGTGATCCACCTGCTCGAGGCCGGCCAGGGCGGCGTCGACAATGGGCTTGAGTGGCACGACAGCACCGCGACGGTAGGTCAGATCGGCGAACACAAGCACGCGCGCGCCCGAGTCCTCTACGCGGTGGCGCAGTGCCTGTTCGCCCATGCCGGCGTAAACAACCGAGTGAACAGCGCCCAGTCGCACGCAGGCCTGCATGGTAAACAAGCCCTCGGGACTGAGCGGCATGTAGATAACCACTCGGTCGCCCTCGCCCACGCCCAGGCCTCGCAGGACGTTGGCCGTACGGGAAACCTGCTCCAGTATTTCAGAGTAGCTGTAATCACGCGGCGGCTGGTCTTCGCACTCGGCGTGCAACGCCACCTTGTCACCCAGGCCGCGCTCGATATTACGCTCGAGACAGTTGTAAGAAAGATTGGTCCGGCCGCCCACGAACCAGCGATGGCTGCTGCCGTCTATCTGCATCGCCCGCTGCCATCGTTCGAACCAGTGTAACTCGTCGGCCGCCCTCTCCCAGAACGCCTCGGGATCCGCCTCCCACTCGCGGTACCAGGCCTGGTCATCTTTCACCCTGGCGGCCTCGAGCACGTTGCCGGGAGGATCGAGTCGCTCGTCGATATGAGAAAGGGCTTCTATGGCATCGGCGTGGTGGGTCATGTCAGCGGCCGACGCTAACCCCGCCTGCTGGTGGAGGCAATACCAACCCGAAAGCAGTCCAAAGGGGGGCAAATGTGAGCAACGCGACGTGTCAGTTGACGAATGCCCGAACAGTGATTAGCCTTTATGTATGCCCGATACCGTAGCAAGGTTCAGACTGGGAGAGGTGGTGCGCCACCGGGTTTTCCCGTTCAGGGGTGTCATTTTTGACGTCGACCCCGAGTTCGCCAACAGCGAGGAGTGGTGGCAGTCGATCCCCGAGGACATGCGCCCGCGCAAGGACCAGCCCTACTACCACCTGCTGGCCGAGAACGAAGACGGACCATACGTGGCTTACGTCTCGGAGCAGAACCTGCTCAACGACGCCGAGCACGGGCCGGTGGGGCACCCCGGCATAGACATGCTGTTCGGTGCCCTCGAGGACGGGGTCTACGAACCCCGCGCTACCCTCAACTGACGAGCTGGAGGCAAGCGGCCACCGGGCAAGCCGTCGACCAGGCCTTGCCCTCCCGCATTGCTCGACGTAGCCGGTTAAGTATCCTACGAGTTCTCGTGGTGCCCGTTACCAGCGCGCGGAGAAGAAGAGAACTTGAACCTGGGACTTTCAAACGCGACCGCGCTGGTAACCGGCGGAACGCAGGGCATGGGACGCGCGACCGCGGAGTTCTTCGCCCGCGATGGCGCGCGCGTGGCGGTGTTTGCCCGTAGCAGTGACGGGCTTGCAGAAACCGAGAAGGCGCTGCGCCGCCTCGGCAGCCCGGACGCCGTCGGTATCCAGGTCGACGTTACCAATCCAGCCTTGGTACGGGAGGGGTTCTCTACAATCTCCGAACGCTGGGGATCCCTGAACGCATTCGTGAATACCATCGGCCCGGGTGTCACTGGATCAATAGACGAACTTACTGAGGAACAGTGGAAAGAGAGTTTCGAGCTCGGCACCATGTCGGCGGTGCGCTGCGTACGCGAAGCGTTACCCCTACTTCGTAAAGCCGACTGGGCCCGCATTGTATTCGTGTCGGCACATTCGACCAGGCGCCAGACCCCCTCGCTTGTCAGCTACACCGCGGCCAAGAGCGCGCTGACCAGTATCAGCAAGAACCTGTCGCGCACGCTTGCCCCCGATGGAATCCTGGTCAACACCGTCTCGCCGGGTACCTTCCTGACCGGCGGGGTGCGTCGTTGGCTGGAGGGTATGGCCGTGGAACGCGGGGTGGATCCGAACAGCCTGGAGGATCTCAACCGCATAATCGCCGAGGATTTCGGCGAACCCTGCGACCTCGGCCGGGCGGGGCTCCCTGACGAAATTGGCGCCGTGATCGCCTTTCTCGCCTCCAGGACCAACTCGTATATGACCGGTGCCGACGTGAACGTCGACGGGGGCTCGGATTTCGCCTGATGGACGTCGCGCGGTTAATCGAGAGTTCGATCTCTCATACCGGGCTGGATGACTTCGGCGGAGACTCCTTCCGGGAAGGACTCGACGTTCTGGCAAAATCGCTGTCGGAAGAGGCGGAACTCGGCGACGTAGGTCACATGGTCGCCCTCGGCCACCTGCGCCGGTTGCTGTCCAGCCGACTCCGCGTCGAGGACTGCTACCGCCAAAATCCGGAAATAGAACTGGAGGAAACGCCGGCACCGATATTCATCCTTGGCCTGCCGCGCACCGGCACGACCGCCTTGTCAACAAGACTCGCGCGCGACCCTGACACGCGCTCCCTGCTCACATGGGAGTCGATGCACCCTACCCCGCCACCGGAGGCCGCCACGCGCGACACCGACCCGCGCATCGAACGCGCCCGCTCCGAACAGGAGCTCATGTACTCCGCGTTCCCCGAAATGAAGAAAATGTACGACGCGTCACCGACCGACCCGACCGAATGCCAGGACCTGCTAGGCATGGAATTCAAGACGTACCACTTCTCGGGACAGTACTGGGCCCCGGGCTACGCCGAGTGGGTAATAGACCAGGACATGACCAGCGCGTACCGTTACCACCAACGCACCCTGAAACTCCTGCAGTGGCATTGCCCGCCAAACCGGTGGCACCTTAAAACCCCGGTACACATGCTGTCGCTCGAAGCGCTCAACGAGGTCTACCCGGACGCTCGTTTCATAATGACGCACCGGGATCCGGCTGCAGTACTTGGCTCGGTGTGTGCGCTTATACAAGTCACGCGCAGCATAGCCAGCGACAAGCGGGATCCCAAGCGGATAGGCAACGAGCAAATCGAGTTCTGGCCGCTTGCGCTGGAACGCGCGATGGCGTTTCGCGAGCGCATAGGAGAGGACCGGTTCGCCGACGTGTTTTTCACCGAGCAGCTCGAAGATCCCGTCGGGGTGGTAGCCAGTGCGTACCAGAAACTTGGCCTTGCCTTCACCGGACGGGTCCGCGACGAAATGGCCGCGTGGGCGCAAACACACCAACGGGGACGTCACGGTAGCTACACCTACACGCTTGAAGACTACGGGCTGAACCCGGGGCACGTGCGCGAACGCTTCAGGTCTTACATTGAACGCTTCGCCGTAGACCTGGAGGACATACGATGAGCGAGGAAAAAAAGCCGCAGATGCCGAGTGGCTGGCCGGGCATGGTTCGACGGGCTGTTCGGCGAGCACCTTCAACAGACCCGGCCATAGCCAACGGAGACGCGTGGAAAGAAATGCTGGCCGAGCTTGAGCGTGCCGGGAGCTTCGTGGTGGGAGAGGGTGCACCCGAAAACCAGCTGGACCAGGCCGAGGGCTGGCTCCATCTCGCCTCGCTCCTGCGCATGGGCGCGGGTGAAATGATGGTCACCGTGGATCCGGACAGGCCGCGCTTCGAATGGAACGATGGCACGGGCAAGTGGGGGCTGGATTGCTCAGACGCGCTGTACGCGCAGACGTCTGTCCGGGCCGGTAACGTGTACCGTCTACGTGGACGACGCGGCAGTGTCCACTTCCTGGGCATTCAGTTGGTCGCCCGCATGCGCGCGGTCGTCGATGTCGACGCCGATGACCTGGAGATAGACGACGACGGAATTTTTGATATCCAGCTGGGTGGAGACAATCCCGGCGGGGGAAACTGGGTGGAACTCCCCGAAGACGCTACCGCCATTATCGTGCGCCAGTTCTTTTACGACTGGGACAACGAGGAGCCCGCAACTTTAACCATCGACAGGATCGACGGCGGCGCCTCGAAATCCCCGACCACGGTCAGCCCGGGGGCTACGGCAGCCCAGCTTCGGGCGGTCGGGCGATTCGTCCACGACAACACTCAGTGGTGGGTACAGGCAACGCTGGGCAAACAGGGCGAACACTTGAACACGTTTCCCGACGACCAGGGAGGACTGGGAAACGTGGCGGTAGCCTCCCAGAAATACCAGGCCTTCGGCATCGGGTACTTCCGCCTGGCCGATGATGAAGCCCTCCTGGTGGAGGTAACGCCACCCGCGGCGAGGTACTGGAGCCTGCACCTGGGCAACTACTGGATGGAGTCGCTGGACTTTGCCAACTACCAGTCGAGCCTGAACGGCCACCAGGCAGTTATTGACTCGGACGGGGTTTTTCGCGCCGTGATTTCCGCCAGGGACCCCGGCATTCCCAACTGGCTGGATCCGGCCGGTCACACCGAGGGCACCATGGTTTACCGTTGGAACCAGGCGGACCAGGCCCCGATACCCGCGACGCGGGTTGTGCCCTTCGAATCAGTACGCGGGTTGCTGCCTGCCGACACGCCCGAAGTAACGCCCGACCAACGCGAAGCCTCTATCGAGCGCCGAAGAGTTCACGTCAGGCGCCGTTACGCGCGACCGCTGTAACCGATCGTCAGCGCCTGGCAGCAAACCAGCCCAGGCCCGGCAGCAGCACGGCGGCCGACAGCAGCAGTGCGTGGTCGGGTGCCGAGAGCCAGTGCATCACTCCCGCGACTGCCCCCGTGGGCAAAGGGTGGGCCTGGGCGACAAATGGCAACAGCAGTGCCGCCAGGGTCAAGATTATTACCTTCCTGTTCATGCTTGTTCCTCCTCAATTACTCGCCGTGGCCTCGGCCTGGCCACTTCCCGGTTCTGCTGCCGCGACATCGAGTCCACCGGCGTGAACAATAAACTCCACCACCCGGTCGGCCCCTCCGCCTTCCTTCAAGCAGGTGAACACGAACGGACGTTCCCCTCGCATTCTCAAAGTGTCGCGCTCCATCACCCCGAGGTCGGCACCAACCATGGGCGCGAGATCGGTCTTGTTGATCACCAGCAGGTCTGACCTCGTGATACCGGGCCCGCCCTTGCGGGGAATCTTTTCGCCGGCGGCTACGTCGATCACGTAGACCGTCAGGTCTGCCAGTTCGGGGCTGAAGGTAGCCGCCAGGTTGTCGCCGCCCGACTCCACGAAGCACAACTCGGCACGGGGAAACTTTTCGTTCATCCGCGCTATGGCTGCGAGGTTGATCGACGCGTCCTCTCGTATGGCGGTGTGCGGACAGCCGCCGGTCTCCACTCCCTCAATGCGCTCGGCCGCCAACGCTCCCGAGCGGGTGAGTATGAGCTGGTCCTCGCGGGTGTAGATGTCGTTGGTGACAACAAACAGGTCGTAGTCATCACGCATGCGACGGCAGAGCTGCTCGATGAGCGCCGTCTTGCCCGAGCCCACCGGCCCGCCTACGCCCACCCTCAAGGGGCCGTTGCCACCGGGGCCACTGCCGTTGTCTCCCTTCACACTCATTGCTTATCCTCCGTTCCCGACCCGGTCTCAAGACCGGAACAGCCGGGTGTACTGCGTTTCGTGACAGGCCGAAGCCCAATCGACCACCGGGCTTGCCGACCCGAGCTCGTCAAGCGTCGAAGCCAGCGCCCGGTCCCTGGTTTCGATGACTGTCGTTTCAAGTGACTTCAACACCCGCTGTCCACCTGCCTGCCCCAGCGGCACCAATCTCACGCCCGCCGAAACGAGGTTGGCTACAAAACCGTGCAGCCAGCCCAACAGCGCCACCTTGCAGGGCATACCGGCTATCCAGCAAGCCATCGCCGAGGCCAGGGGCGAGGCCAGCTCCACCCCCCTTGCCTTCAAACCCGCCTGCCAGGCGGTCAGCCCCTCGTCCTTCCAACACTCGGCCACGGTGGAGGCAAAAGCCTCGCCCTGCTGCGACGACTCCAAGGCCAGCTCCGAGCTGCCACGCAGCACGGCCGCCAGCTCCACGATCTCGGCGAGCTCGTCGTCTTCGAGGCCACCGCGCGAGGCCGCCTGCCAGGCTGCGTTGAACAACACCGCGTCGTTCCATCCCGAACCGTGGGCCACCACCACCCGCAACCATTCACCCAGTGTGTCGGCGTCGTCCAGCAGGCCCTGCTCGATGGCAAACTCCAAGCCGTGCGAGTAGGAAAACCCGCCTGTAGGAAAGGCCGGAGAGTTCCAGGCCATGAGCCGGTACAGTATTGCGTCGTCAGTGATCATGACTGCCTTCGCCTGCGTGCGAATGATAGGCGCCCGTCTCAGCGTCGAACGGTCTGCGGCAGACCAGCAGCGTGGCGCCGAGGCCTTCGAGCATGCCCTCAATGACGTGGTCACGGCCTATGAAGAAGCGTTGTCCGTCGAGCTGGGCCGGTACGTGACGATTGCCCACGTGCCAGGCGAGCCTGAGCAAGCTGCCCTCGTCGGCAGCGCTCACTTCCACCAATTCCTCGGCAGCCGCGACAACCCTCAACCAACTCCCGTCGTCGAGTCGCAACAGGTCGCCGTCGCGCATGGCCACGGCGCGGTCGAGATCCAGCAGCAGGTCGCGCCCACCGCTGGTGACAAGTCGCAAGCGCCGACGGTGCCTGTCGTGAAAACTCAGCTCGATTTCATCGCCCACCTGCTGATCCGCCCGCTCGTGGGCCGGCAGGTGCTCTACCGCCCTGGCCGTGGCGCGATCGGAAACGTCGGCTGTTGTGCTCACTGGCATAGCGTCGGGGCTCAGTAGAGAAAGTACCTTTGCGCCATGGGCAGCTCGGTGGCGGGTTCACAGGTCAGCAGCTCGCCGTCGGCCCTGACCTCGTAAGTTTCGGGGTCGACTTCCAGCTCGGGCATGGCGTCGTTGAGCAGCATGTCCTTCTTGCCTATATCGCGCGTGTTGCTGACCGCAAGCAGTTGGCGCGCCAGCCCCAGCGACTCGCCGAGCCCGGCATCCAGCGCCGCGCGGCTGACGAAGCTCACCGAGCTTTCGGTCAGCGCCCGCCCAATCGCGCCGAACATCGGGCGGTGGTACTCCGGCTGCGGGGTCGGAATGCTCGCGTTGGGGTCGCCCATCACCGCCGACGAGATGCTGCCCGACTTGATGATCAGCGCTGGCTTCACGCCAAAGAACGCGGGATCCCACAGCACGAGGTCGGCCAGGCGCCCGACCTCGACCGAACCCACGTGATCGGAGATGCCATGCGTGATGGCCGGGTTGACCGTGTACTTGGCCACGTAGCGCCGCGCCCTCAGGTTGTCGTTGTCGCCCTTCTCGCCGGGCAGGGCACCGAACTGGCGCTTCATCTTGTCGGCAGTCTGCCAGGTGCGGGTTATGACTTCGCCCACGCGGCCCATGGCCTGGCTGTCAGAGGCTATCATCGAGAACGCGCCGCGGTCGTGCAGTATGTCCTCGGCGGCTATGGTCTCGCGGCGTATGCGACTCTCGGCAAACGCCACGTCCTCGGGGATGTTGCGATCGAGGTGATGACAGACCATGAGCATGTCGAGGTGCTCGTCGAGGGTGTTTACCGTGAACGGGCGCGTCGGGTTGGTGGACGACGGCAGCACGTTGGCGTAGCCGCACACCTTGATTATGTCGGGCGCGTGTCCGCCGCCGGCCCCCTCGGTGTGAAAAGTATGAATCGTGCGATCCTTGAACGCGGCCAGGGTGTTCTCAACGAAACCCGATTCGTTGAGCGTGTCGGTGTGTATGGCCACCTGCACGTCGCTTTCGTCGGCCACCGACAGGCAGCAGTCAATGGCCGCGGGTGTCGTGCCCCAGTCCTCGTGCAGCTTGAGCCCGCAAGCGCCGGCCAGCACCTGCTCGCGCAGCCCCTCGGGCCTGCTCGCGTTGCCCTTGGCAAAAAAACCAAGGTTGACCGCCAGTCCCTCGGCGGCCTGTAACATCCGGCCTATGTGCCAGGACCCGGGCGTGCAGGTGGTCGCGTTGGTACCCGTGGCGGGGCCCGTGCCGCCGCCCATCATGGTGGTTATGCCGCTGGCAATCGCGTCGTCCACCTGCTGCGGACAGATAAAGTGTATGTGGACGTCGAGTCCGCCGGCCGTCAGTATCTTGCCCTCGCCGGCTATGGCCTCCGTGGACGGGCCGATGATTATGTCGACGCCTGGCTGCACCTGCGGGTTGCCGGCCTTGCCTATCGCCGCGATGCGTCCGTCGCGTATGCCGATGTCGGCCTTCACAACGCCCCAGTGGTCGAGGATGAGCGCGTTGGTAATCACGGTGTCGACCGCGCCCTCGGCCCGGGTAGCCTGCGACTGCCCCATGCCGTCGCGTATGACCTTGCCACCGCCGAATTTTACTTCCTCGCCGTAGGTGGTGCGGTCTTCCTCCACCTCGATGATCAGCTCGGTATCGGCGAGCCGTACGCGGTCGCCAACCGTGGGGCCGTACATGTCGGCGTAAGCCCGTCTCGAAATCTCGCGCGCCATGTCAGTCGCCTCCCCCGTCGCCGCTGCCCCGGGTCGCCAGCGGCCCCATGACCTTGCCGTTAAAACCGTAGACCTCGCGCGAGCCGCGGTAGGGCACCAGGTCTACTTTCCGAGACTGCCCGGGCTCAAAACGCACGGCCGTGCCAGCGGGTATGTCTAGCCGTTGCCCCAGCGCCGCCTCGCGGTCGAAATCGAGGGCCTCGTTGACCTCGTAAAAATGATAATGCGAGCCCACCTGCACCGGGCGGTCGCCGGTATTGGCCACCTTCAGCGTGGTGGCCTGCAATCCCTCGTTGATAACGATGCTGCCCTCAGCAGTTATGATTTCTCCCGGCTTCACTGCTCGCCCCCCTCGTCAAATAGTTGCGCAGAACTTACCCCCGGCGCCCTCATCGCACTGGCTCGTGCACGGTCACCAGCTTGGTGCCATCGGGAAAGGTAGCCTCGACCTGTACCTCGGAAACCATTTCAGCCACGCCGTCCATGACCTGCTCTCGCGCGATCACGGTGGCACCCGCCTCCATCAACTCGGCCACGGTGCAGCCGTCGCGCGCGCCTTCGAGCACGAAGTCGGTCACCAAGGCGACGACCTCCGGGTAGTTGAGCTTGACGCCGCGCTCCAGCCGACGCCTGGCCACCATGGCAGCGGTGGCCACCAGCAGCTTGTCGCGTTCCCTCGGTGTAAGGTTCATCGCTTCAGTCTCCTCTTTCGGAACAACCCGATCAGGCCGACCACACGGTCGGCGTCAGCTCTACCAGGCCCGCGAGCCGTTGCCTCAGCGCGGCCCAGCACCTGCCCAGCGCCTCGCGCAAACGGGCCGGATCCTCATCGAGCAAGCGCAGCACGAGCAACGGTCCGGGACAGGACACCGACGCCCTCGTTCCCTGCGCGCAGTCTGCTATCACCTGCCTTGCCGTATCAAGCTGTCCGGCCGCGTCCGGGGCAAGGTAGAGCAGCGTGGCCAGCGCCCGTGCCCCGCCGAAACCTGCGCGCGCCGAGAGCAACCAGGCCTGCCCCTCGGGCAGGCGCAGGCGATCGGCCCATGCCAGTCGACCGTCAACCTTCACCGTCCAGCTCTCGTTGAAAGCCACGTCGGCCAGCTCCTCGCCCGACGACACCCTTCCCAGGACCAGCATTTCGCCGACCAGGGCACGGGCGTCACCCTGTACGCAAACGGTTGTGTTTCGCCGCAGCCGACAGCCGTCGAACAGTATGGTGCCCTGCGGCATGTACTCCAACCAGCCACCCTCGCCCACCTCCAGTCGGGTGTCGAGACTGCAGTGGCTGCCAGGCAGTGCCCGGTACACTTTCTCAGCCGCCTGCCCCAGCACCAGCGCCCGCGCGCCAGGTCCGAGCTCAACCTTGACCCCGAGGCGGTCGCCACCGACCAGGCCACCCGAGATGTTGGCGACGACGGCCTGCAGCAGGCCGCTCTCGTCGGAGCGCGGGGTGAAGACACGCAAGGGCGCGCGCTGGTAGCGCCGGGTGACCACAGTGTCCGAGCGCTTGACGGCCAGCGCCAGCGAGACTTCACCGTCGGTGGCAGCCACCGGCAGCGGCGCCGTGGTTCCAGGGGGCGCCACTACCGAGGGCACCGGCTGCGTGTTCGTCGCTGTGACTGCCGTCGTCATACCGTAAGGTGGGCGCGCACCTCGGCCTCGTCCATGTCCTCGCCACGGCCCTCAACGACCAGGCGGCCGCCTTCCATCACCGCGTAGCTGTCGGCCAGGCGGCGGGCGAAATCAAAGTACTGCTCCACGAGTAGTATGGCCATCTCGCCGCGAGAGGCGAGCATGCGTATGACTTCCTCTATCTGCTTTATGACCGAAGGCTGTATGCCTTCGGTCGGCTCGTCGAGCACGAGCAGCCCGGGCCGGGTAACCAGCGCGCGCGCGATGGCCAACTGCTGCTGCTGCCCACCCGACAGGTCACCACCCCGGCGCGAACGCATTTCATCGAGCACCGGGAACAGCGACCAGACCTCGTTGGGAACGTGCCTGTCTATCTTGTCCATGCCCGAGTAGCCGGTGTGGAGGTTTTCTTCGACGGTCAGACGCGGAAATATCTCGCGGCCCTGCGGCACCAGCGCCATGCCCAACCGCGCGCGCTCGTACACGGGCATGTTGGTCACGTCTTTGCCGCGCCAGCTGATGCTGCCGCGTGCCGTCGGCTCCAGCCCGAAGATTGCTCTCAGCAGGCTGGTCTTACCGACTCCGTTGCGCCCGAGCAGGCAGGTGACCTCGCCCGGCCGAACGTCGAGGGACACACCGCGCAGGCAATGGCTTGCCCCGTAGAACAGGTGCAGCTCTTTTACGCTCAGCATGGGGCCCGCCTTCCCGTGTTGCGATCAGCGACCAAGATAGACCTCGATTACTTCTTCGTTGGACTGCACGGTGTCGATGCTGCCCTCGGCCAGCAGGCGACCTTCGTGGAGAACACTTACCTTGCTCGCCAGTGCGCGGACAAATTCCATGTCGTGCTCCACCACGGCAACCGTGCGCTCGCCGGCTATGGATGTGAGCAGTTCGACGGTGCGCTCGCGTTCACCGGTGGTCATGCCGGCCGCAGGCTCGTCTACCAACATCAGCTTCTGATCCTGCACCAGCAGCATGCCGATCTCCAGCCACTGCTTCTGCCCGTGACTGAGGGTCGCCGCCTCGTCGAAGCGAATGCCGAGCAGGTCGATGGTCTGCAACACTTCTTCTATGCGCTCGCGTTGCTCCGTGCTGAGCACGGCAGCCAGCGTAGCGAACACCGAGCGATCGTTCCTGAGCGCCAGCTCCAGGTTCTCGAACACGCTGAGAGCCTCAAATACGGTGGGCGCCTGGAACTTGCGGCCTATGCCGAGCTCGGCTATCGCGGCCTCGTCGAGCGGCAGCAGGTCTACCCCTCCGTCAAAAAGAACCTCGCCCTTGTCCGGCTTCGTGCGCCCGGTAACCACGTCCATCATCGTGGTCTTGCCCGCTCCGTTGGGCCCGATAATGCAGCGAAGTTCGCCGGGGGCAAGCACCAGGCTCAGGTTGTCGAGCGCCTTGAAGCCGTCAAAGCTCACCGTGACCCCGTCAAGGTAGAGCATGGAGCCGGCAGCGACCGGTTTGACCCTTCCCTGGATTACGCTGCCGTCAGCCATCCTGCGTGTCCCCCTGCTCGCCGGCTACTTCGCTGGTGTCCACGCGAGAGACAGCCCGTCGTTTTTCACGACGGGAGCGCAGGCTGGCCACCACGCCGACCAGGCCGCCGGGCATGGCCAGCGTCACCACCACGAACAACGAGCCAAGAAAGAACAACCACGCGTTGGGCATCAACCCGGTGAGCACGGTCTTGAAACCGTTCACCGCCAGCGCTCCTGCTATCGCACCGTAGAGCGTGCCGCGACCACCCACGGCCACCCAGATAGCTACCTCTATGGAGTTGGCTGGCGAAAACTCGCCAGGGTTGATGATGCCGACCTGCGGCACGTAGAGAGCCCCCGCTAAGCCGGCCATCATGGCCGAGAGCACGAAGAGAAACAGCTTGAAGTTTTCCACCCGGTAGCCGAGAAAACGCAACCTGCTCTCGGCGTCGCGTATGCCGGTGGCCACCCGGCCCAGCTTGGACGACACCACCACGCGGCTCACGAGGTAGCCCCCCGCCAGCGCCAGCAACGAAGCCATGTACAGGCCGGCCCTTGTGGTGGCCAGCTGCAGGTCCATGCCTGCGAGCTCCTTGAAATCGGTCATGCCGTTGTTGCCGCCAAAGCCCATGTCGTTGCGAAAGAACGCGAGCAGCAGCGCGTAGGTCATGGCCTGGGTGATGATCGCAAAGTAAACACCCGACACCCGCGAACGAAACGCGAACCAGCCGAACACCAGCGCCAGCAGGCCCGGTACAAGCATCATCATCGGCAGGGCGAACCAGAAATGGTCAAAGCCGAGCCAGTACCAGGGCAGCTCTTTCCAGTCCAGAAAAACCATGAAGTCGGGTAGCAGCGCGTTGCCGTAGACACCGCGCGTGCCGATCTGCCGCATCAGGTACATGCCCATCGAGTAGCCACCGAGCGCAAAGAAGGCGCCGTGGCCCAGGCTCAGCGCGCCAGCGTAACCCCACACCAGGTCGAGACTCAGCGCCAGCAGGGCGTAGCAGAGATACTTGCCCAGCAGGGTCACGGTGTAACCCGACAGGTGCAGAACCGAGCCGTCTTCAAAGCCGAGGTTGAGCGCGGGCACAAGGCTGGCCAGCACAAACAGGCCGCCGAAGCGGGCCCAGCCGCGCCGATCCATAACCGATACCAACCTGTTTGCCTGCCAGTTCATCGTGTCGTTGCGTACCTCGCCATCGCTCAGTCTTCGGCTGCCCGGCCGCTCATGGCGAACAGTCCGCGCGGGCGACGCTGTATAAAGATGATGATGAACACCAGCACCAGGATCTTACCCAGCACCGCTCCTGCCACCGGTTCGAGAAACTTGTTGATCACGCCCAGGCTCATCGCCCCGGTCAGTGTTCCCCACAGGCTTCCCACCCCGCCGAAGACCACCACCATGAAGGAATCAATGATGTAGGACTGGCCCAGGTTGGGGCTCACGTTACCAACCTGGCTCAAGGCGACGCCGGCCACACCCGCGATGGCCGAGCCCAGGCCGAAAGTGAGATAATCCACGCGACCGGTTTTGATGCCCATGGCCGAAGCCATCTCGCGGTTCTGCGTCACGGCTCTCATCTGCAGGCCCAGGGCCGTGTAGCGCAGCAGCAGGCCGAGGGCGGCCAGTACCACCAGCGCAAAGGCGATCACTACCAACCGGTTCCAGGTCAGCGTTACCACCCCAGCCAGTTCGAAACCGCCGGTCATCCAGAAAGGATTTTCGACGGCACGGTTGGGCGCCCCGAACACCGTGCGAACCGCCTGCTGCAGGACCAGGCTCACGCCCCAGGTCGCCAGCAGGGTTTCGAGCGGGCGGCCGTAAAGAAATCGTATGATGCCGCGCTCGAGCGCTATGCCCACCAGGCCGGTCACGAGAAAAGCCACCGGCACCGCCACCGGTAGGTAAAGATAAAAGAGGTCGGCGGGAAGGTAGTCGCGAAACAGCTCCTGGACCACGAAGGTGCTGTAGGCACCCAGCATGATCATCTCGCCGTGGGCCATGTTGATGACGCCCATCACGCCGAAGGTGATGGCCAGCCCCACCGCGGCGATGAGCAGCACCGAGCCCAGGCTCAGACCCTGGTAGAGCTTGCCCACGTTCTCAAGCATGCGCATCCGGGTCTCCATGTCGGCCATGATGCCTGCCGCCACTTCGCGCACACGCGGGTCCAGTTCGTAGAACTCACCGTCGGCGTCGGTTTCGGTCAGGCGGGAAACCATGGTGCGGACCTCGGAGCTCGTGGTTTCCGACAACGTCTCGAGGCCGGCCAGTCTCGTAGCTGCGTCAGTGCTCAGCAGTCGCGAAGTCGCCAGCGCTATCTCCATGGCGGCCTTGAGATCGGCATCGTCTTCGTTGGCCAGCGCCTGCACCAGCGAGCCGGCCATCTCGCTGGAAGGATAACCGGTGGCCGCCTTCACCGCCGCACGACGACGCTCGATGTCCTCGCTGAACAGGTCCATGCGGCTCAAAACCGCACGGATCGCGCCGCGCAGCGAGTTGTTGACCATTATCTTGCGTATGTCGCGCGAGCCGGCCTCGCCCAGGGACTCGCCCGTGCTGGGATCGCTGAGCAGGTAGACGCTGCCCTCGCGAAGGACATCGACCAGCCGATCATCGGACAAGCGTTGGTACAGCCGGCTCTCGAGCATGGAGCCCAGCAACCCCGAGGTGCGCGGATCGCCCAGGACGCCGAGGGTCTTTATGGCCTCCATGCGATCGCTGAAGCTCGACGAAGCCAGGCCGGCGGCCGCGGCTTCAAAAGATACGGCTTCGGAAGGAGAAGCCTGCAAGGGAGCCGCCATTGCCAGCAACAGCAGGAGGAGGGCAGAAGCCGGACGCGAGAAGTAGTTGCGGAAGTGTCTCATCGTCCCAGCTTGCTCGGTGATTTCCTGAACGACGGTCGACGTACCGGCCTGAAATGTCGCCCGGGGAGACGGCGCTTGCCGCCCCCCCGGGCTTTGTTTCTGAAGCCACCCCCCCATGGGGATGGCTCATAGTTGAATCGAGCTTCTAGTTGAACTTGGGCTTCACGCAGTTGCCGCAGACCCAGGGATACGACCAGTCGGCCGTAAGCTTGGCGCTTTCAGGAAGGAAAGGGCTCCAGGCGTCAGCCTTGATCGTCTCGTCGGTCTGCCACACGATATCGAACTGCCCGTCGGGCGTGATTTCGCCTATCATCACCGGCTTGGACAAGTGGTGGTTGGTGTTCATCACCACGTCGTAGCCGCTGAGCGAACGCACTTCCTGCCCGTACATGGCCTGCCTGACGGCGTCGACATCGGTCGAGCCAGCCTGGCGAACCGCCTGCGCCCACATCTTGAAACCTATGTAGTGGGCTTCCATGGGGTCGTTGGTCACGCGCTTGTCGTTCTTGATGAACTTCTGCCAACTCTTGATGAAGGACTCGTTCTCGGCAGAATCCACCGACATGAAGTAGTTCCACGAGGCCAGGTGTCCCACGAGGTTGCTCGTGTCTATACCCGACAGCTCCTCTTCGCCCACCGAGAAGGCAATGACCGGGATGTCCTCGGCCGAGATGCCCTGGTTGGCCAGCTCCTTGTAGAAGGGAACGTTGGCGTCACCGTTGATGGTGGACACCACCGCGGTGCGCTTGCCCTCGTTGGCAAACTTTTTCACGCGGCTGACGATGGTCTGCCAGTCCGAGTGACCAAACGGCGTGTACTCCTCCAAGATGTCGGACTCCTTGACGCCCTTCTTGCGCAGGAACGCACGCAGGATCTTGTTGGTGGTGCGGGGGTACACGTAGTCGGTCCCCAGCAGTACCCAACGCTCGGCCTCGCCGCCTTCTTCGCCCATCAGGTATTCCACCGCGGGGATGGCCTGCTGGTTGGGCGCCGCGCCGGTGTAGAACACGTTGCGCGAAGACTCTTCGCCCTCGTATTGGACGGGGTAGAACAGCAGCCCGTTGAGCTCTTCGAAAACCGGCAGCACCGACTTGCGGCTCACCGATGTCCAGCAGCCGAATACAACGTCGACCTTTTTCTGCTCGACCAGCTCCCTGGCCTTCTCTGCAAACAGCGGCCAGTCCGATGCCGGGTCAACGACCACGGCCTCCACTTCGCGACCCAGTAAGCCGCCGTTGCGGTTGAGGTCGTCGATCATCATAAGGACCGTGTCCTTGAGCGTCACTTCGCTTATCGCCATCGTTCCCGACAGCGAGTGGAGCACGCCCACCTTTATCGTGTCTTTCTTTGCCTGGGCTGAACCCGCCGCCACGCCTACGCATATCAAAGCGCCCGCGGCCAGCAGCGCCACCTTCTTGTAGCTGAACATCTTTTGTATTCCTCCTTTTATCATTTAAAATTAAGTCCCGGTCATCGAGGGCCTCGGACGAAAGCCCGTCCAGCCCGGCTGTCACACATCTCCCCTCCCCCTGCAAAGCAATAAAGGGGCCAACGACAGACCTGCTTTCTGGCCCTTGTACGGGCCCACAGCGGCCCGGGCTGCTGGCCACTGCCGCCTGTACTGGCAGACCACTGCCTATTCCACGGGCAATCAGTGCCCCGTCGGCCTCCAGGTGGCCGGCAAAAGGCAGCCCGCGGGTACCGGCGGGCAGGCCGAGAGCGGTATCAAAATTGCACTGCAAACGAGTTACCACTACACGCGAGTCATCAGGAAGCACGCCGGGAGACCGGCCAAAAAAAGGAGGAAACTCAACAGTGAACTTATATAGAAAATCAGCCGGCATCGGCCTCGCCGTGGCCCTGCTGTTCGGGCTTTCGGTCGTGGCCGCCCAGGCCGGGATCAGCCAGGACGTTGGCAACGGATCTTACAGCCTCGGGGTGGGATTGAGGGCCAGCTACAACAGCGTGGAAGACGGCGCGCCCAGTGGCGCCGATCGCTCAAACGACTTCAACCTGGAGACCCTGCGCCTGTACGGCTCGGGATCGTTGAACGACTACATCAGCTTCGAGGGCAACGTGGACGCCACCGAAGACGACGTGAAGCTGCTCGACGCAGTGGTGAAGGTAAAGCTCAACGATCTGTTTGAAGTCTGGGGTGGGCGTTTTCTGCCCCCGTCGGATCGCAGCAACCTGAGCGGACCGTATTTCCTCAATGCCTGGACCTTCCCCATCGCCCAGAAGTACCCTGCCATTTTTGCCGGGCGCGACAACGGCGTAGCGGTGTGGGGACAGACCGGCGGCGGTGCCTTCAAGTACCAGGTGGGTGCCTTCGAGGGTTCGCAGGGTGCCAACAACGACGAAGACAACCCGCTGTTTGCCGGCCGTCTCACCTTGAACCTGTGGGATCCCGAGCCGGGCTACTACAACTCGAGCACCTACTACGGGTCAAAGGACGTACTCGCGATTGGCCTCGTAGCCATGAGCCAGTCCGACGGCGCCGGTGACGGCATCTCTGGCGGAACGGGTGACTTCAACGGCTGGAACATCGACGTCCTGGCCGAGAAGAACCTCGAGATGGGCGTAGCCACGCTGGAAGGCGCGTTCTACGACTACGACTCCGACGGCACCACGGGCGGCACGGCCGAGGGCGACGGTTTTTTCGTGCTCGCCAGCTGGCTCTGCCCGGAAACGAGCAGCATAGGCCCGCTTGAGGGCAAGTGGCAGCCCATGTTCCGTTGGCAGGAGTACGAGAACGAGGCCGACACAGACGCGACCGAGCTATGGGAGCTCGGGGTCAACTACATCATGGACGGCCACAACAGCCGGATGTCGTTGGTGTTCGGTGAAGAGGATCCTGCTGGCAGCGGCGACAGCTTCAACAGTGTGCGCCTGGGCATGCAGATCCAGCTCTAAGCTCTGAACTCTGAGGGGATTTCCCGATTGGAGTGGGGGAGGCGCGGCCACACGGCAGCGCCTCCCCTTTTTATTCCTACCACTGGGTCAGGGCGCCGTCGTCTATCCAGTCCTGTATGACCTGCTGGTCAGGCGCTGACAGGGCCGGCAGCGCAAAAGGCATCTGGAAACCGAAGCCGGGCACTGCCGACGAGATCTTCTCGTAGAGATAGCTGTTCAGCGAATCGCCCGGCACAACCAGCGTGCTCGCCACCTGGGTAGAAGCTACGCCCACCATCGCCAAGCCTCCGACCCCAGCAGAAAGATCGAGGCCCTGGAAGGCCGTGAAGGAATTGTGGCAGCCCGATGTGGCACAGTTGGTCTCTATAATGGCTTGCACGGCGTCGGGCAGGCGCGGGCCGCAGTCATTCGAGCAGTTAGTGAGATTCTCTCCACCGGCGGCGTCACAGGTGCCGTCACCACAGTCGGTGACAGCGTTTATCCAGTCACCTATCGTGGTGATGTCGGGAGCTGACAGGGCCCCAAATGGCGGCATGGGCAGACCCAAGGGCGGCGGGTTCTGGGTAATCTTCGTGTAAAGCCAGCTGTTCACTTGATCCCCCGGCTCGACCCGGTCTATCCCGAACTGTTCTGTGGAGGCTACGTTTATGGTTTGCGCACCCGAGACGCCCGCCGACAGCACGAGCCCCCCCCCGGGGAGAGAACTGGCCGAGCTATGGCATCCGAGCGAGGCACAGCTGTCCGTGAAAATGTCCTGCACTTCTTCGCTTACCTGGCTGCAGTCGACCGGGCAGGTAGTGGCGCCCTCGTCGGCGTTGTCGCAGGTGCCATCGGTACCGCAGGATCCGGTTATGGTGTGCGCAGAGATGACCGACCCATCCTGGTAGAGCGCCCCCATGCATGCCTGGGCCAGGGCCACTGAACTGGCCGCGCCCGCACAAGCGTCGAGGGAAGCCAGGGTGGCGTCGCTACACTTCTTGGCCACCCCGTCGGCCAACTTACCAGCGGCCTTGGTGATCTTACCCTTGGAATCGGCCTGGGCGAGGTCGCTGCAGTCGGCCGAAGACTTTCCCTTATCCACCGACTCGTAGCACTTCGCGATCGTCTTGAGTACGGTTTTTGCCATCTTGCCACCGCCCTTGGACATGGTGTTGAGACAACCCTGCTGGTCCTTGGACAGGCTCAAGTCGGCGCTGCCGAAGGTAGCCACTGTCATGGCCTCGGCCTCGGTCCTGGCAAGACAGACCTGGCAGGAAGCAAGGTCCGAAAAACTCGCTATGGCGCCCACCGAGTCACAGGGCCAGGGGCAGGATAACAGGGAGCCGGTCTCGGCCACGGTTGAGACGCACTTACCGCTTATGTCGGCCAGAGCTTTGCCCTCGGCCCCAGAAATCTTGCCCTTCAAGTCACCAGTGGCGACGCTCCCACAATCAGAAGCCACGGCGGGTATGCCCTTGCCCATGGCACTCTTGTAACAGGAGCCCAGCTCCTTGAGAGCCGTGGTCATGTACTTGCCCGCGCTCTTGTTGATGGTCTTGCGGCACTTCTGCGCGTCCTTGGACGGCTGAAAGACGTGCGCGGGGAGCGTGGTGGGTACGAGAAACGCCGCCACGGTAAAAACCGCGACGAGCCTTTGAGCTGACGTCATGATGGGAATTCCTCCTGTTAAATGATCCGGCTGGCAGTTGGCAGGCGGCCACTGATAAACATGCCATGACCCGCGCCCTAGCGTCAAGGCAAAAATAACAGCGCCCCCCCCCGATCAGGGGGGAAAGCCGGGGGAAAAACCGGGCCCCAGTCCGCGGCTGTTACTGACGAGTCTCGATCAGTTGGCGATGGGCCGTATTACCGACCGTTTGCCCTCGTTGATCTGCTTGAGATCGGCGATGCCTTCCTCGGCAATCGCCTGGCCGATGTTCCACTCGCCCTCGCCGGCGATCTCGTCCATGTCGACCCACAGGCTGTAAAACGGCATCGTACGCTCGGTGATCAAGCCCCCGGTGTAAAGCGTCTTGATCAGCGTGCGAAAGATATTGCTACTGTCACGCATGAAGCTGCGCCGGGTATCGTCGGTTATGGCCTCCGACATGGCCGCAACCGCGAAGTCAGGGTCTATGCCGCAGCGCTCGTACAGACCGCGTCGCTGGTCGGCGCCCACGAGGTTGAAGAGCAGGTCCTCGAACATGTTGCGGCTGTAGTCCTCGAGCTCGTTGCGTATCTCGTCACCCACCCCGGGCACGTTGAGGCGAGCCCAGATCTGCCCGAAGCGGTGGTGAAAGGCTTCGTCGGTCATCACCAGCTGGGCCAGTCGACGGAGCACCGGGTCGTTGGCCTCCTGGTACAGGCCGGCAAATATGCCCATGGCTATGCCCTCGATAACCATCTGCATGCCGATGAGCTTCTCGTAGATAATGTTGCTACCAACGACCTGCTTGAGCACGCGATCCAGTGTCTCGGTGGGCGGCGTGACCTCGCCGAAGCGCGAGTGGAGATAACGCGCAAAGCCCTGCACGTGGCGGGCCTCTTCGCGGGCCTGGTTGGTGGCGTACTCGGCCGCTCCCGCGTCGAGCAGCATGTCGGCCAGCCCGGTCGAGATGCTGAGCGCGCCCTGCTCGCCGTGCAGCACTCCACTTATACGCATGAGCGTGGTCTGGTTGGCAAAATTAATCTGCTGTCCCTCGTCCAGCGTGTCCCATATTGCCGAGTGGCGTTCGGGAATCTGGCTGATGGGGATAAGCGGCAGGTCGGTGGGAGCAGCGATATCAAAGTCTATGTAGTCGGGGTCGTCGGGGTTCCAGTAGTGCTCGTGGGTGCGCGCGATCAGCGTCTCGAATTCGGGCGCGCGGTCGAGATAACGATCCGAGTTGAGCATGGCCGCGAAATCATCGCGGGCCACTGAGTTGAAGGCAGGGTTAATATTGGTCTGCCGGTTACGTTCCCGGTCTTTGTCTGACATGGCCATCGGGGGATTGTGCCAGACACGCCGACCGTTGACCAGTTGACCCGCCCCCCGTCTGCGCCGGGCGATGCGCAGACGGGGGAACAGCCCGGCCTAGAGCAACCAGGTCAAGCCGGCTCTCAACCTGTAGTCGGGCACCAGCGAAAGCCCCGAATTGTTGAGCACCGTGGGCAAGTCGAGCGCAAGATGCCCCACCAGCGAAGTTTGCCAGGAGTACAGAATTCGCGGGCCCAGGTAGAGGGCGGTCAAAGCCGAACCCGACACCTTCTCACCGGCCTGCGTATCCTGCCCCTTGCTCTGCATGGTCGCCATCAACTGCATCGCCACTCGGTGCTCGGTGGGACCGTGGGTAAAGAACACGCCCGGCCCGCCCGCAATCGTCAGGTCGTCGGCGTACTGGTAGTCGTGGTCTCCTTCAGTGCGCAAGCTGTAGTCCACCGCCAGGGACGCGAACGCGCGGCCACGACTCGCAAACAGATCGGCGCCGAACAGGTAGTCGGTCGACCCCGTGCCCAGCGAGAGATCGTGCCCGTGAAGCCCTCCCTCGTGGTCGCCCTCCCGGGAGACCGATCGTTCTTCATCTCCTATCTCCAGGTCGTCATGCTCCTCAGCCAGGAAATCGCTGTTGCCGGTGGGCAGCTTGATTCCGCCTCTCAAGCTGGCGCGCAGCACGGTCTCGTTCTCGCCTATGCGATCCAGTGCTAGCCAGCGCGCGGTCAGAGCTACGTCGCCCAGGCCCCCCTCGTGGCCGGTGGTTGCGCTCGGTTCATCTGCCTGGCGAAAGCGCCGTTCTATCCACGGGACACTGGCCTGCACTCCCCAGCTGGAATTGAAGTTGTAGCCGATGAGCAACTGGGTGACCGAGCTGCGTAACATCTCTCCCGCATCGTTGTCGACCTCCTCCCCAGCCTCCTGCAAACTCTTGAAGCTGCTGAACTGGGTGGCCAGGCCTACTCGCGGGCCGGGCCGGGCCTGCTCCATGGCAACGGTGGTGTACACCGAGCACAGGTCACAGGCGTATGCTCCTGCCGCCGTGGCGAGACCAGCAACGGTCACCACCAGCGCGGTAAAAAGCGCTCTCGTTAAAATCCTGATCTTCTCTTTCTCCTTATACATTCACTGCACCCGCGGTGGCGGTGATCAGAAAACTACGTTGCCGAAAGGTGTCCACCTTCCATACATAGTTTAATCAGAAACTGGAGGGCCAACAAGGGCCCGGAAGTACCCACTGTGCTCGCCGCCGGGCAACCAGGACGGATCGAATACATCCATCCGTTGGCCAAAAACCGTGTTTTGCTTTATCTGTCAAATGCTCCCGGTATGCGACCCCGCGAAAGGCACCGTGCCAGGGGGCGCTCACATGGGGGTGAGCGAGAAGGTGACCGAAGAACTGGAACTCATGCTGTTGTTTAAGGCTCCAGGGCGGGCAGGCAACGGTGACAGCGAGGCTATCGGCCGTCGGCTCGCGCTACTGCTGCAGGAATCGCAGTGCAGCAGCGACCAGAGAGTGCTCGTGGCCACGAGCGACCAAACCCCCACGCCCGACCCCTTCGACACCCTGGTCTCGGTGGGTGTAGAAGACGAGCACCAGGCGCGCAACCTCGCGCAGCCCATCAGGGCAGAGCTGGGCGACGGCCCGGACGGTACCACTGACCTGCACGCCCTGCTCGTCCGAAGCCGATGGCCGAAACCACGCGAGCAGCGCCCTGGTAGAGGTAGTCGGGCAGGCGCGGGAGTGATGATGGTCTCGGCCATGCACAGCTCCGAGGGCGTAGACCACAACGCCTTCGACCTGCACTGGCGCGACCGCCACGCACCGCTGGCGCTCGAACACCACCCCGGCATGGCCGCCTACCAGCAGAACGTGGTCGAGCAGGTGCTGACGCCCAACAGCCCGGCCTGGGACGGGGTGGCCATGCTCTACTTTGACAGCCCTGACGATCTCGCCAACAGATTGTACAACGACGAAGAAAGCCAGCGGATAATCATGGTCGACGTCGCGCGCTTCGTCGACCTGGAGCGCAGCACCACGGTAATCATGGCCGAGGCATACGCGGTTTCTACCCAGCCCATCAAATCACGGAGGAAAGTATGAGAAGAAATCTATTAGCAGCCCTGCTGGCCTTTATATTCACGGTTGGAGCCACGCCAGGCCATGCAGTTCAGTCGAACCCTGTAGCTGAGCTTCAACCGAGCAACTTCGCTCACCAGCTTGGAGGCTACTACGGTGCAGGCTCGAAGATCATAGACGAAGATGCGACCGGCGGATTCGCGGAAAACTCCAATTTCCCCCGGAAGATTGACGATTCGATCAAGAACCAGAAAGAAGAGGTCTACCTGCTGGCGCTTGCTGACAGCGCGACCGCGTTTGGGCATACATACAAGGGCATGGAGCTACGGTTAATAAACGGTACGGAAAAACAGCAGGATTTCGGCGCGTCCGACGGCAGATTGTTTATAATCCAGGAAGCCCTGGACGAGACCGGGGAATGGAAACCGGTTGAGTATTTACCGTCAAGCTGGTGTGGCAACAGCTATCACCACGTCTTTCTCGGTCCAGGAGAGCACTGGCTGTTTCCAACCCCGAAATACGAAGGAACTTTCTCGACCACCCTTCGTTTTTCAATGTCGATCGACGATGACAAGGTTCTCCATTCAAACGAATTCAAGGGATCCGTCAATCCAGTGCAATTCGAAGAAAACGAGGATATGGCGCTCTGGAGATGAGCCGGCCTGTTTCAATGCCGACGGGATGCTGCGGGTAAAACCATCACCGCCCGCGGCTACTGCTTGCAGCTGAGCTTCGTGGCCGAGCCGTTGTAGCGGCAGTCGGCGAGCACGAAAGTACTCTCGGTGCACAGGCCGGCGGCCGCTGCGGAAGCGTCGCCGAGCACCACGGTAAGCAGCGGCGGTTCATCACCCTGCTCGAGCGGGTAAGCGCCGTCGCGGGCCTTTATGATCAGCTTGGCTACGCCGGGGGTTTTTTTCGATCGATCCACAAGCATGACCTTGTTTATACCGCCCACGGCGCTGCCGGTCTTGTCGGCGTACTTCCACTTCGTGCCCGCGCCGTTCACCCGCCAGCCGCGCGTACCCGAGCCCAGGTACGACCCGGACGGCAGTGCGACCTCGGCCAACGAGCTACCCCCCTCGGTCTGCACGGTCAGCAGCAGACCGTCGCCTCCAAGGTCGATGTCCGAAAAGTCCGCGCCCGCAGGCAGAACCAGTTCGCCCTTCACCAGCAGGCCCTCGTTGCCCGAGCTCCCGTCACCCAGCCCCGACAGTTTAAGGCGCGGACGGCCAACAAGATCACGCGAACCGTCGGAGTTGGTACAGGTGGAATCCGCCTCGCAGCTGCACTCGCCCGCCTCGCCGGCGGCTATGCACAAACCCGGGCACGCCGCGTCATCGCTACCATCACACTGCTCGCTGCCCTCGGCGGTGTCGTTGCCACAGATCGAGTTCGAGCAGGCCGAGGTATCGAACAGGCAGTCAACGCCGCAGGCCAGCGTGCCCGCAACGTAGCCCAGCCCGGCGCAGTCCTGCCCGCCGAGGTCGGCGCCATCGCACTCCTCGCCGGAATCGATTGCACCGTTGCCACAGTTGTCGGCCACCAGGGCCAGGTTCACCGACACGGGCACCGAGGAAACCGGTACGGTCTGCGTCGCGGTAGTATAGCCAGCCGCCGAGGCCTGCACGGTGTAAGTCGCGTTGGCGGGCAGCATGTAAGTCCAGCGGCCAAAGGGCAGGAAGGTGTTGCGCTCAAGCTCCCCCGTATCAAAGACGTAATCCGTCAGCGTCACCGTGGCCTCAATGGGGAGGCCGGTTGAAGAATCGGTAGTGTGAACGTCGATGCGCGCGCCGCCGAGCCGCTCGAACAGGTACTGCCAGCCCGCCCGGTTGCGGGACACTATCGCTGGCACATCGGCAAAATTCGGCTCGAACGACTGTCCCACCTCCACCAGCATGGCGTAGGTGCCATGGTAGGCGTAGTACCAGCTGGTGTCGTCACCGCTTATGGGCCCACCCGAGGCGGGCGAGTACACGTCGAAGCGCGGCGTCGAGTCCACGGCGTCGATGGCGTCGGCCATGCCATTCATCATCTCGTGGATAACGTCGTGCTCGGGCATGATATCGTTGGCCCCGCCGTTGCTGCAGGCGTAGGGGTAGTCGATGAACTGGCCGTAGGCGTGCCAGCTTATGGCCGTCGTAAAGTGCCACTGGTTGCTGAGAGCCGCCATCGCCGAGCTCTCCAGTTCGGACGAAGCCGACGGCCCGCGGTAGGTTTCCTGCGAACACGACGCGCCGCTGCCGCAACCCGCCGGCCCCCACAGGTAGGAGTAGTTGCGGTTGAGGTCCACGCCCAGGTCCACGCCCGTACACGAACCGCCGTAGGTCTGGCGGTTCTTGCGCCACAGCGAATCCACGTCAAAGACGTGCTGGGTGCCGTCGGGGTTTACCACCGGCACGACCACGGTCTTGTAGTCGTTGACCCAGGCGGTGATCGTAGCGTCCACTCCGTAGCCGGCCGTCAAGATTTCGACCACGTCCATGGCCACGTGCGGGGTGGCAACCTCGCGCGCGTGGTGCTGCGAGTTGAACAGCAGCGACGGCTCGTCCTCGTCAGTGCCCGGGTTGTCGGAAATCTCAAGGCCGTAGATGTCGCGTCCCTCCCAGCTCGTACCCACCACGAACAGCCGGGTGATGGACGGGTAGTTGGCGGCCGCCTGCGTGAGCAGCGCCTGTATCTCCGAGGGGTCGTAGTACTGCGACTGCGTGCGACCCGGCTCAAGCGGCGCGTCGTCAAACGAACGCAGCACCACGAAGCCGGCTTCCACCAGCTCTGCCAACCCGCGCGCGTCGGGCACGTCGACCACAGTGCTGCCGGTGTCGGCGTCGTAGCCGCAGCGGCCCGCGTGCATGCGGTGATCGGTAAGCCAGGCGAACCACGCGCGTCGTTCGGCAGCCGAGTGCTGTTGTCCTGCGGCGGGTAGCGCCAGCTCCAGGGTCCACGGTTGGGCCGAGGCGGGCGTTGGAAAGACTGCGACCCCGCCCAGGAACAGGACCAACAGCAAGGCCAGAATTTTAAGCCGTCTCATGAGGGGGAAGGGCGCCCCGGTCGGCGCAACTTCAACAATAGGAAACCGGCCTCGGGTTCGTCAAGGTGATTCACCCTTTTTCGCCGCGAAAAGAGCTATTTTGAGCCCGAAGTGTTGGCCGCAGCGCCCAGGAAGGCGGGTTTTTCGCCCCCACCGTGCACGAGCAGACCGGCGCCGCTTATGTAGGCCGCCATCGGAGAGGCCAGAAACACGCAGGCATCGCCAAGGTCCGAGGGCTCGGCCAGCCGCCCGAGCGGCACTGTGGCTGCGACCGAGGCTATGCCCTCTTCGTCGCCGTAGTGCAGGTGCGCCTGCTCGGTGCGCACCATGCCACCGATAACAGCATTGACCCGCACGCGCGGGGCCCACTCAACGGCCAGCGATTCGGTCAGGCTCAGCAGCCCAGCCTTGGCTGCCCCGTAAGCCGCCGTGCCCGGCGAGGGTCTGAGCGCGCTGACACTGGAAATATTTATGATCGCACCGCCGCCGTCCTGTTGCTGCATGACAACGTTGGCCTGCTGCGCGCAGTTGAGCGCGGCCAACAGGTTGAGGCGCACTATCGATTCGGAGAACCTCGGCGAGGCCGTCGCCGCCTCGGTGGCCGGGGCGCCGCCGGCGTTGTTGACGAGTACGTCGAGTCGGCCGTGGCTGTCTACCGCAGCCTCGATGACGGCCGCGCTGGCGTCGGGGTCACGGACGTCGGCCTCAACGAACACGGCCTCGCGACCGTCGACCGACGGAAGCTGGTCGGGACGGCTGCGACCGCAGATGATGAGCTCGGCGCCAGCCGCGAGAAAACACTGGCTGATACCCCGGCCCACGCCCTTGCCGCCGCCGGTCACCACGACCACCTTGCCACTGAAGTCGAGTTTATCTGCCATCGTCAAGCCTCCAGCCCTGCCCGGTCCTCACATCCTATACCCAACAGTCGGGCTATGCGCTCGCGGTGCCAGTCGGGATCGCCCAGCAGCGTAGCCCCGGCGCGCGCGCGCTTGAAGTACAGGTGGCAATCGTATTCCCAGGAAAAGCCCACCCCGCCGTGCACCTGTATCGATTCGGCCGCAGCCGTGAAAAAGGACTCGCTGCAGTAAGACAGCGCCAGCGAAGCCGATCGCGGCAAGCTGGGATCTTCTACCGACGCGGCCCAGGCTGCGTAGTAGGCCGCCGAGCGTGCGCTCTCAACCTTGACCATGACGTCGGCCAGCTTGTGCTTGATGGCCTGGAAGCCACCTATGGGCCGGCCGAACTGGCGGCGCTCTTTTGCGTAGGCCACCGTGCTGTCGAACACCCGCGACGCACCACCAAGCTGCTCGGCAGCCAGTGCCACCGCGGCGAGATCAAGCGTGCCTTCGAGCTCGGCCCAGCCACCGACCATGCGCGCGTCGGCCTCGAGCTGCACGCCCTTGAGCTCAACGCGGGCCAGGCGGCGGGTATGATCCATGCCCGGTGTCTCGACGCAGGCCAGGCCGTCGGCGCCGGCCTCGACAAGGAAAAGCGCTATGTTATCCGGGGAGCTGCCGCCGGCCTCGCAAGCGGCGACCACCAGGAGGTCGGCCGTGGCCCCGTCAACAACGAAAGATTTAACGCCGTCGAGGCGCCAACCGTCACCGTCGGCAGTAGCAGCCGCTTGTATTCCGCCAGCCTCGCGCGAGCCGTCGTTCTCGGCAAAAGCCAACGCCGCGCTTATTTCGCCCGCCGCTATGCGCGGCAGCCACTGTTGCTTCTGCTCCTCGGTGCCGGCCAGCAACAAGGCGTTGGCGGCCAGGCAGACCGTTGAAAAAAACGGCGCGCACAACAACGCAGCGCCCATCTCCTCCATCAGTACCGACAACTCGACCGCGCCCAGGCCGTAGCCGCCGTAGCGCTCGGGCAATGCAACGGCCGTCCAGCCCATCTCGCCCGCCACGCGCTGCCACACGCCCTGGTCCCAACCGCGCTCGCCCTGCATGGCCTCACGAACCTGCTCGGATGAGGACTGGTCGGCAAGAAACTCGCGCGCGCTGCGGCGCAATTCCTGCTGCTCGGCTGTCAGTGAAAAATCCAGTTGCCCTTCCCCCGCTTGTCCTTCAGTCAGGTACCGTAGACCTTCTGCGGAGGCTCGCTCTGCGCTAACAGCCCCGCCACTGCCTCGCCCAGGTCCGAGGGCTCCCAGCGTTGGCCGCAGTCGATTTCAACACCCGTGCGCCAGCCGTCGCACAGGCTAACGCGACCGCCGTCCACCTCGAACACTCGGCCCGTCACGTCACGCGACGCCGGGCTCGCCAGCCACGCCACCAACGGTGACACGTTGGCCGGGTCCATGGCATCAAATCCCTCGTCGGGGGCTTTCATCATGTCGGCAAACGCACCCTCGGTCATGCGCGTACGCGCCGATGGCGCGATCGCGTTGGCCGTGATGCCATAACGGCCCAGTTCAGCGGCCTGCACCAAGGTCATCGAGGCAATGGCACCCTTGGCAGCCGAGTACACCGACTGCGCGATGCTGCCCTGCAGGCCGGCACCCGAGCTGGTGTTCACGATGCGCGCGTCGACTTCGTCGCCGGCCTTGGCACGGTCGCGCCAGTGGGCCGCCGCGTGGCGCGCCACGCAGAAGTGACCGCGCAAGTGCACGCGCAGCACTGCGTCGAACTCCTCTACGGTGGCGTTGGCAAACATGCGGTCGCGCACGATGCCGGCGTTGTTGACCACCACGTCAAGACGGCCGAAACTCTCGAGAGCGGTGGCAAGCAGTGAGCCAGCCCCGTCCCAGTCGGCCACGTCGCCGGCGTTGGCCACCGCCTGGCCGCCCGCAGCCCGAATAGTCTCTACAACTTCGCCGGCAGGGCCGCTAGACCCGCCACTGCCGTCGAGCTCGGCGCCTATGTCGTTCACCACCACGGCCGCGCCCTGCCGTCCCAGCTCGAGCGCGTGCTCACGGCCCAGGCCACGGCCCGCGCCGGTGACAACGGCCACCCTTCCTTCGCAGATACCCATCTCGTCGTTTTCTCCCCGTCCAGCTGTCCCGTTACACGCGCTCGATTATGGTCACGTTGGCCTGGCCGCCGCCCTCGCACATGGTCTGCAGACCGTAGCGGCCGCCCGTGCGCTCGAGCTCGTGCAACAGCGTGGTCATCAACCGCGCCCCGGTGGCACCCAGCGGGTGACCCAGCGAGATGGCACCGCCGTTGACGTTGACCTTGTCCATGTCGGCCTCGAGCTCCTTGGCCCAGGCCATGACCACCGGCGCGAAGGCCTCGTTGATTTCCACAAGATCGATGTCCGCCAGCGTCATGCCGGTTTTCTCCAGTGCCCAGCGTGTGGCGGGCATGGGCGCGGTGAGCATCCACACCGGGTCGGCTCCGCGCACGCTCAAGTGATGAATGCGCGCCCGCGGCTTGAGCCCGTGTTCCTTCACGGCGCCTTCACTGGCTATGAGCAGCGCCGAGCTCGCGTCGGATATCTGGCTGGCCACCGCTGCCGTGACCCGCCCGCCCTCGCTCAGCGTCTTGAGCGTCGCCATTTTTTCGAGCGAGGTATCTCGGCGCGGTCCCTCGTCGGCGGTGACGCCTTCGAGCGGCACTATCTCTCGATCAAAACGCCCCTCGTCCTGGGCCTTTATGGCGCGCTGGTGACTCTGGTAGGCAAACTCCTCCATTTCCTCGCGCGAGCACTCCCACTTTTCGGCGATCATCTCGGCCGAGCGAAACTGTGACACTTCCTGGGTTCCGTAGCGCGCCACCCAGCCCTTCGACTGCGAAAAAGGATCCTCGTGACCGTATTCCTGGCCCGCCAGCATCGACGAGGAAATCGGGATCTGGCTCATGTTCTGCACGCCACCGGCAACCACGAGGTCGCTCGTGCCGCTCATCACCGCCTGGGCCGCAAAGTGCACCGCCTGCTGGGCGCTGCCGCACTGGCGATCGACGGTCGTTCCCGGCACCTCGTCGGGCAGGCCGGCTGCCAGCCAACAGGTGCGCGCAATGTCACCGGCCTGTGGACCGATAGTGTCAACGCAACCGAAAACCACGTCTTCGATGGCGGCGGGATCAACGTCGTTACGATCCATCAACGCGCGCAGGCTGTGCGCGCCCAGGTCGGCAGGGTGCACCTGGCTCAAGCCGCCACGGCGCCGTCCGACGGGCGTTCTCAGTGCATCTACTATGTATGCTTCGGGCATGTGGTCTCTCCTCTTTTACCCCTTGCGGATGTCAAGCCTTCAATGTTTCCCGCCCGCGGTGCCCAGTAAAGCGGGCTCCGTAACGTCGTCTTCCAATAAAAACAGCGGCAGGGCAACGTCGTCGGCTACTTTTTCAAAGACAACCTGCAGGCGGGCCCCTATAACGAGCAGGCTGGGGTCAACGGGCTCACGCGCCTCGCCACTACCGCTGGCCGCGCTGCCACCAACAACCCTGCCGAATATCCGGAGCGTGGGCGCCTCGTCGAGCTGGATGACGGCCACGTTGTAGGGCGCGTCTTTTTCAAAGACCGGCAGCAGCGGCGGGTGTGCCACGCAGTACGACCACAGCTGCCCTCTACCCGAAAGTTTCTGCCAACCCGTATCCAGCGACTGGCAGTCGGGGCACATCGGGCGCGGCGGAAACCTCAGGCGCCCGCAGTCAACGCAGGCCTGCACCACGAGTTCGCCGCGCAGAGCGGCCTCCCACATCGGCGCGTCGGCGGGGTCGTCTGTCACCGGCAATGGTCGTTCGTCTATCATCGTAACTGCAAGCCTCTAATTTCTCAGCAGCAAGGCCGAGCTCGGCACCACGTGGGCAGAAGTCACCAGGCAGAGGTCGGCGTCTTCGACCTGGGAAGTCGAGCTCCCGCGCATCTGCCGGACGCCCTCGTTGAGCAGGTTCATGCCATGCACGTAGGCCTCCGACAGGCTCCCGCCCGAGGTATTGACGGGCAGCGAGCCGCCCGGCCCCAGGGTGCCGCCTTCTACAAAACCCCCGGCCTCGCCCACGGGGCACAGGCCGTAGGTCTCAAGCGATAACAACACCAGCGGGCTGAAGGCGTCGTATAACTGAGCCACCTTCACGTCGGCCGGCACGGCATCGGCCTGCCGCCACAGGCTGCGCGCGGTTGCCCCCGAGCAGCCGGCCAGCGGATCGTCGCAGTGAAAGTTAGTCATCACCTGGTACTGCTCGCCCATGCCCTGCGAGGCCGAGTGTATGAACACCGGCCGGGTACGGCAGTCGCGCGCGCGCTCCGCCGACACGATGACCACCGCCACCGCGCCGTCGCTCTCGAGGCAGTTGTCGTAGAGGCAAAGCGGCTCACTGATCCAGCGCGCGTCGAGGTAAGTGGCCATGTCGAGTGGCTTCTCGTACATGGCCGCGCGGGGGTTGAGGTTTGCGTGTTCGCGTTGGGCCAACGCGACCTCGGCCAGTTGCTCGCGCGTGAGGCCGTACTCGTGCATGTAGCGACGCGCCATCAGCGCCACCTCGTCCACGGGTCGCAGCAGGCCTACCGGCCGCGAGTACTTCCACTGGTCGGAAATGCGCTCGTTGACCTGCGCCCACACGCGGCTGCTCTTCGCGCCTCGCTTGCGCGACCGCCACACAACTCCCACCTGCGCCATGCCGCAGGATATGGCCATGGCCACCTGGGCCACCGCCCCGCAGGCCGCTCCGCCGCCGTGCGCCACCTGTGAAAAAAAATTGAGCTCGCCCATACCCACCGCACGCGCGAGCTCGAAGTCAGACGGACCTTCCATGGTAAACGACGCGAGCGCGTCAACTTCGCTGGGATCGATACCCGCTTCGGCCAGCGCGTCGCGCACCACCCGGCATGACAGCTCCAGCTCGCTGGCCCCGAGGCTGCGCGCGTACTCGCTTTCGGCCAGACCCACGATGGCAGTGCTGTCACTCAACGAGCCCACGCCGTCAGTTGACTCCCTGCAATTGCAGTTGGCCTTCACGGGGATTGTTGTCGACGTCCGCAAGAACGGCGTCCGCCAGGCGGCCGCGGTGCCAGGCCGAGCCACCCCAGGTCATCTCCAAGGCCCAGGCGCGCTTCATCCACGCGTGCAGGTCGACCTCCCAGGTATATCCAATGCCGCCGTGAACCTGCAGCGAGGTCCTGGCCGCCAGCAGCGCCGCCTCGTCGGCCATGGCCTTGGCATGAGACACGTGCAACCCGGCGTCAGCGTGACCGGTCGCCAATGAACACGCCGCCCGGTACACGACAGGCCGGGCGAACTCGACGGCGACCTGGGCCGTGGCCAGGTGATGCTTGACCGCCTGGAAGCTACCTATGGCCCGGCCGAACTGCTCGCGCTGGCCCGCGTAGTTAACGGCCAGGTCGATAAGCTTCTGTCCGATGCCGAGTTGCTGGGCAGCGCAGCCGAAAGCCGCGCGGTCGAAGGCCGAGTCGAGCAGGCGCGTGGCCCCGGCAGCGTCGGCCAGCAGGCTGTCGTCGCCGGGCTTCCAGTCAACGGTGAACAGACGCCGCGCGGCGTCGTTACAGGGCTGGCGGGTGAGTTCAACGTGGGCGCGCTCAACGGCGTGCAGAGATCCATCGCCGGCCAGCAACAGCAGCAGCTCGGCCACGTGGGCGTCGGCAACGCAGGGGTTGGCCGGATGCTCTATGGCCAGCCGGGCCTCGCCCGCGGCCACGCGCGGCAGCCACTTGCCAGCCACGCTCGCGGCGGTGCCACCCCCGGCGGCCAGCGTCTCGAGCAGCGGCGCTGCCGCCAGCACTGTTTCTACAAGCGGCTCGGGCAGGCAGGCCCGCCCGCTCTCTTCGAGCGCCAGCACCAGGTCGACCTCGGCCATGCCAAGGCCGCCGTTCTCTTCGGCCAGCAGCAGGCCGGTGAGGCCCAGCTCGGCCAGCCCGCGCCACAGCCCGTCGCTGCGCCCGCTTTCGTCGGCCCACAGCTCGCGCAGAACATCCGCCGTACAGTCGCGCTCGAGCAGCGCGCGCACACTGTCGCGAAACATCAGCTGCTCTTCGTTGAAATGAAAATCCACGGTTCGCCCACCTAGCCCCTGGGCAGGCCCAGCAGCCGCTCAGCCGCTATGTTGCGCTGTATCTCGTTGGTGCCGGCGTAAATCGGACCCGCCAGGGCGAATTGAAAACCGTCGAGCCAGTCGCCGACGTCGCCCGCCGCCCGGGCCGTGGGCAGCAACTCGGCACGCGGCCCGAGCAAAGCCATCGCCGTCTCGTGCATGGCGAGATCCATCTCCGACCAGAAAATCTTGTTCAAACTCGACTCGGCGCCGATACTGCCGCCGGCGATGATGCGACTGGCCGTGCGGTAGGTCTGTAGGGCGTAAGCCTCGGCCTGCATCCAACCGCGTATCACGCGGTCGCCCAGCGTCGGGTCGCGTTGGGCCGCCTCGGGATTGTCGCGAAGCAGTGCCACCAGCTTGCGCGCCGTGGCCTGGTAGCGAGCCGGGCTGCGCAGCATGAGTCCGCGTTCAAAACCGGCAGTGCTCATGGCCACTTTCCAGCCGCCGCCCTCTTCGCCCAGCAACTGGTCGACGGGCACTCGCACGTTGTCGAAGAACACCTCCGCGAAACCGGTCTCGCCGTCGAGTTGTTCGATAGCGCGCACCTGCACGCCCTCGGCGTCAAGCGGTACGAGCATGAAGCTGAGCCCGCGGTGACGCTCGGAGTCGGGGTCGGTGCGAAAGATACAGAAAATCCAGTCGGCCCACACCGCACGCGAGCACCAGGTCTTCTGGCCGTTGACGACGTAATGGTCGCCGTCGCGAAAAGCAGTGGTGCGAATGGCCGCCATGTCGCTGCCCGCGTTGGGCTCGCTCCAGCCCTGGGCCCAGACGTCGATACCGGCTGCCATGGGCGGGAGAAAGCGTGCCTTCTGTTCGTCGCTGCCGAACTCCATCAGCGTGGGGCCGAGCAGGAAAATGCCGTTCTGGTTCACGCGGCCGGGCGCGCCCGCGCGGTAGTATTCCTCTTCGAAGATCAGCCACTCGATGAGATCCACGCCGCGACCACCGTACTCAACGGGCCACGACACCATCGCCCAGCCGCCCTCGTTGAGCTTGGTTTCCCACTCGCGGTGAGCGGCAAAGCCCTGCTCGGTGTCCATCGACTGCAGGGCCTGCGCGGGCACGTTGGCCTCGAGCCACTCTCTTGCCTCGACGCGGAACGCACGCTGTTGCTGGGTGTAGTCGAGATCCAAGAGGGTCAGTCCTTGTTACCCTTGCCGCCGGGCGTCTTTCCGCCGGGCGAAAAACTCGCCTCTCGTTTTTCAACGAAGGCGTCGCGCGCCTCCTGCGAATCGGACGACGCGTACATCTCGTAGGTAAAGCCCTGCTCAAAACGGTAGCTGCGCTTTATGTCCACCGGCTCTATGCCGTTCAGGGCCTCCTTTGCCACGCGCACGGCGCGTGGGCTCTTGGCAGCAATGACGGCGGCCAGCTCGCGGGCGGCGGCGGCCAGTTGATCGCGAGGATGCACGCTTTCTACCGCGCCCAGCCGGTAAGCTTCGAGGGCGTCTATGGGCTCGCCGGTAAAAAACATGCGCCGTACTTTCTGCAACGGGAACATGCGCGCCAGGTGAGTGGCCGCACCCATGGCTCCACGGTCTATCTCGGGCAGACCAAAGGTCGCGTCGTCAGAAGCCAGTATGATGTCGGCCGAGCCGACCATGCCGATGCCGCCAC
>CAUZFM010000004.1:0-51208 GCA_963579235.1 uncultured Binatia bacterium (SeqCode) | reverse complement strand
AGGAGCCTCCATGTGCATCTGGAAGCCCTCGCCCGGGGCGGGCGGTGCGGGCGGGTCAACAGGGGCCCAGATGTCCTCGGGCTCCCCGCAGGTGGCGCCTGCCACCCAGCCGTCAAAGGGCGCGCCGGCCTCTATCCAGATCTTGAGCAGGTCGAGCTTGCCGGTCGGGTAGGTGTCTGAGCCCGGCGGCATGTTCTGTCCCAGGCAGCCGGCCGCTTGCCCGCTGGTCGTGCACAACGCGTCGAGCTGGCTGTTGGTCAGCAGCAGTTTTTCGTAGAGCAGGCTTTGTGAACCCGCCGTGCCCAGCCCGGGGTCGCCCGGCAGTATGCGGGCCATTCCCAGCGCGGTCGCGCCCGGCAGCAGCGGTGCCTCGTTGACGAGCTCGTCGTAGAGCGCCGCGGCGCCTATCTCGTCAATGTTGAGGTTCATGCCGCCCGCTGGCGCGCCACCGCTGTGACACACAGTGGCCGCGGCGCAGCCGGTCTTGAAGACGATGTCGGCTATGTGTTCAAAGGTACTGGGCGACGGGCAGTCGGTGCACCTGAACTTGAGCTTGTCGCTGTCTTTTATGGGCTTGTTCTTTGGCGGCGCGGGCTCGGTTGTGACCTTGAGCTTGAGTTTCTTTTTGCCCTTCTTGACCGAGGTGTCTACCACTACGGTGGCCTGGCTGGAGGTGCATTGCAGGCAGTTGCCACCACCGGCGCCCGGGTTTGTGCATGGCACGCCCGTGCTGCCCAGCAAGGCGTCGGCTGCCACCTGTAGCTCGGCCGCACCGGCGTCGTACTTGGGGTGCCCCAGGGGTTTGTTCTTTACCGCGACTCCACCTACCGGTACGCCCGCGGGCGTGCACAAGCCCATGTCCTCGTCGTCGGCCAGGCAGAGTCCCACGTTGAAGCTACACAAACCGTTGACGAGGCCGTCGCTGTCGCAGGCCAGGTCGCCGTCGGTGCAGGCCAGGTCTTTCTGTTTCTTCTTGGGCGGTGGCGGGTAGTTCAGCTCAAGCCCGGTCTGGAAGAGGCTCACGCAGTCAGTCTTGGAACTGCCGCCTCCCTCGATGAGCCCGTCCTGGCTGGGGTCGTCGTGCGCGATGGCGGCGATGGGGCCCTGCAGGAGGACGGCTGCAGTCAGAAGGGCAGCGGCAAATAGAAGCACCGCTGCAGCCCGCGGGCGTACGATCGCATTAGTTGGCATGGAACTCCTCCGCGGTCCTCAGCCGCAACGGCAGGGGCGAGGGACCAATGATCATTCAACTGCACTTGGTAGGGGTAACGCAAGGGACTTTTTCATTTTCCCCGATGCCGGGGGGCACAGGATTGCATGCGGTTGGGATGCTGCGTAGTTGTCGTCGGTAGGCCACGGCCGGGCCGGGCCGGCCAGGCTGGCCGGGAAAGACGGGGAAAGCAGGTGCCAGGGACTGATTTTAACGCACAGCAGCTGCTCGACGAGGCGGCCGGGGACACCGGTCTCGAGGATTTCGGTGGGCCGTGGCCGGGTCGGCAGGCCGACGGCAGCCTGCGCGAGGCTCTCGAAGTGCTGTGCGAAACGTACAAGTCCAACCCCTTCACCGAGCGCGGTCGTCGGCGCAACCGCCGCCGCCTCGTACAACTGCTCTCCACCCGCTTGCGCGTGGAGAAGGCCTTCGTCGATCACCCCGAGATACTCGAGCAACCGTTGGCCGCGCCAATGGTACTGACCGGCTTGCCGAGGTCGGGTACCTCGGCCTTGTTCAACCTGCTGGCCTGCGATCCGTCGGCGCGAGCTTTGCTCCTGTGGGAGACGCAGTTCCCCGACCCCGCCGAGGGGCTGGCCCCGGGCGATCCTGGCTCGGGCGAACACGACCCGCGTCGGCAGATGATAAAGGACTACTACGAGCAGGCTCGGCAGAAGAACCCCGAGTTCACGAAGATCCACTTTGCCGATGCCGACACGCCCGAGGAGTGCGTGCTGCTGCACGCTTACTCGCTCAACGGCGTGCACCTGGGCGTGGAGCCCATGCTCGAGCCCTACGCGTCCTGGTACAGGCGACAGGACCTGCTGCCGATGTACCGATATTACCGCGCCCAGTTGCAACTGCTCCACTGGCAACGGCCTGGTGAGCGATGGTTACTCAAGGCGCCGGCGCATATGTGGGCCATCGACTCCCTGCTCGAGGTGTTCCCGGGTGCGAGCGTACTGTGGAGTCATCGCGACCCCCTGGCCTGCACGGCGTCTATATGCAGCATGACTGACGCCATCCCGGCGGGAACGCTGGAGTGGGACAAGGGCAAGCTCGGCCCCCTGGTGATGGACTTCTATGCCAGCTCACTGGAGCGCGGGCTCGCCGTTCGCGACAAGAGTCCGGCCGGCCGGTTTTACGACGTGGGCCATGATGATTTTGTCGCCGATCCCAAGGTGCTGGTCGAGGGTGCGTATAAATACTTCGGCCTTGAGTTGGGCCAACAGGCGACCGACTCCATGCGGCAGCACACGGCGGCCAATCCCAGGGGTCGCCATGGCAGCCACGATTACCGGTTGGAGGAGTGGGGGCTTTCGACAGGCGAGGTTCGCGAGCGTTTTGCTCCCTACATCGATCGCTTCGGTATAAGCTGCTGAGCTGTGGCGCGGTTTGATGGCAATGGCACAAGGAAAGATTGAACATGGACGATAGAGAAACGGCACTTGCCAAGGTAGACAGCGGCCAGGCCTGGACCGAGTTCTGCCAACTGCTCGAGAAGGCTGGAGAGGTCATACTGCGTCCTGACCTTGCTCGCTCCACTTTCGACCGCGCCGAGGGCCTGCGTTACCTCAACCGCCTGCTCAGGGCCGGCTCGCAGACCTTCGCCGAGCAGACCGGGCCGAAATACCCCGCCTTCCGGGCCATGCCCGAGCTCGTGAAGATGGGCCTGGACAATCCGGACAACTACTATTTGGGCGCTTCGATCCACGGCGACCTTGACTACAGGATAAGCGGCAAGCGCGGGAGCATTCACTACATGAGTTTTGCCGCGCAGAACCAGAACTTTGCCGCCAGCGATCGCATCACCGGCGGCGCCGGTCACCTCAACGACTCTGACCTCGTGCTCGAAGACGACGGCAGCTTCGAAATAATCGTGAGCGCCCGTGAGCAGCCGGGCAACTGGTTGCAGATGAACAAGGACACGTCGCAGGTGTTGCTGCGGCAGACCTTCCTCGACCGCTCGCGCGAGACCCCCGTGGAGGTGGCCATTGAGTGCCTGCAGGTCGATGGCCCCGCGCCGCCGTTGGATCCAGCGCGCGTGCCCGGGCAACTGGCGGGCACGGCCATGTACGCGCTGGGCTGTGCCGGCTGGTTTGCCGACTGGGTGACGGGCATGAGAGAGAAGGCGGCGGTCAACAGCTTTCACCTGCCCGACGCTGAGCATCATCGCCTCGTGGGCGGCGACCCCAACGTGCGCATCTGGCTGGGCCTGTGGGAACTCGGCGACGACGAGGCGCTGGTCATAGACCTCGAGCCGCCGGCCTGTCGCTACTGGAACTTTCAACTGGCCAACGTCTGGGCCGAGTCGCTCGACTACGCCACCCGCCGCGTCCACATCAACAACGGTTCGGCCGTGGCCGAAGCCGACGGCAGCGTGCGCCTGGTGGTGGCCCACCGCGACCCGGGCCATCCCAACTGGATAGACACCGCCGGCCACGAGCATGGCTGCATGTGCGTGAGGTGGGTGCTTGCCCGTGAGCACCCGCAGCCGACGACCAGTGTCGTGCCGCTGAGCGAGCTTGCCTGAAGCGCGGCCGGCGGTGAGGCTGGTCTTACGGAGCTCAAGAGGCTAAGCAATGTCAGCCGTTCCGCGGGTGCCTGACCACGGGGGTGACCACCGTGACAGCGCAAGGAGAATTCATGAAAATTACTGCAGTTTTATCCACCGCGATGATGGCGCTCGCGCTGCTGCCGGCCCCGGCCATGGCCGGGGACCAGCGCCCCTACGAGATCACCGAGCAACGCGAGGCCTGCGCCGACTACGACCCGCTCAGGCGGCCTTTTTTCGGCGACCTGCACGTGCACACCGGTTACTCCATGGACGCGGCTACGCAGTTTACCCGCAACACGCCGCGCGACGCCTACCGCTTTGCCCGCGGAGAGCAGGTGGGCCTGCAGCCCTTCGACCGCGAGGGCCGCTCACTGCGCCACGCGCGACTGCGTCGCCCGCTGGATTTTACCTCGGTGACCGATCACTCCGAGATGCTGGGCGAGGTCAGGATCTGCAACAGCAACGACTTGCCCGGCAGCGACTCGGACATGTGCTGGCTCTACAAGCGCCTGGGTCCCCTGGCCACGTTGCCCATGCTCGCGCGCACCATGGTCGGGCGCGAGCGTATGAAGTTTTGCGGCGAGGGGGGCAAGCTCTGCCTCGACGTGGCCGCCGACGTCTGGCAGGACATCCGCGATGCCGCCGAGGAGGCCTACGATCGCAGCCCGGAGTGCAGCTTCACGAGCTTCGTTGGCTATGAGTGGACATCGATACTGGGCTTGGGCATCAACATGCACCGCAACGTAATCTTCCGTAACGAAAACGTTCCGAGCTTGCCGGTGAGCTGGGTCGACACACCGTCGGCCCACAACCTGTGGGAGCAGTTGCAGGACAAGTGCATCGATGGAGTAAAGGGCTGCGACGCGCTCACCATTCCCCACAACTCCAACCTGAGCGGGCCGGGCCTGATGTTCGAGTCGGCAAAGCTGGAGGGTCCGCGGCAGGCCGGCATCGAGGTGGATGCGGCCGAGGCCACGGCGCGCAGGCGCTGGGAGCCGCTGGTCGAGATCATGCAACACAAGGGCGATTCGGAGTGCATGATGGGCGGTGACACCACCGACGAGGCCTGCGGGTTTGAAAAACTTCCCTACGATAACTTCGCCGGCGTGGGACGCTTTCGCGGCGTGGGTGCCGTGGCGGGAGGACACAAGTCGTCGATGGTGCGCGAGGCGCTCAAGAAGGGCCTGCTGCAGGACGAAAACGGCGTCGGCAACTCACTGAAGTACGGCATAATTGCGAGCACCGACACCCACCTCGGCACGCCCGGCCTCACGGCCGAAGACGAGTCGAAGGGGCACGGTGGCGCGGGCAATTCGGCGAGCACAGGGGTGCCCATCGGCCTGCCCGACAACTTCGAGTTCAACCCCGGTGGCCTGGCCGTGGTGTGGGCAGAAGAGAACGCCCGCGACTCGTTGTATGCGGCCATGACCCGCCGTGAGACTTACGGCACCAGCGGCACGCGCCCGGTGCTCAGGTTCTTCGGCGGCTGGGGCTATGGCGAGCAGATGTGCGATGACGATGGCTTCGCCTCTGCGGGCTACGAGGGCGGGGTACCCATGGGGTCGGACCTTGCCTCGCGCCCCGACTCGGCGGGCAGTCCCTTGTTCGCGGTGCAGGCAATGCAGGATCCGGGCACGAGCGAGCACCCGGGCACGGCGCTCGATCGCGTGCAGATAGTAAAGGGCTGGGTCGAAGATGGCAGCACGCGCGAGAAAGTATACGACGTGGCTGGCGGCAATCTCAGGGCGTCGGTAAACGCCCGCACCTGTCGCACCAGCGGCAGGGGGCACTCGTCGCTGTGCACGGTGTGGAGCGATCCTGACTTTGATGCCGAGCAGCGCGCTTTTTATTACGCGCGCGTGCTTGAGAACCCTGTCTGTCGCTGGAGTCAGAAACTCTGCGTCGAGGCCAAGGTCAACTGCCTGTGGCCCGACAAGGTGCACCCCGGTTTTGCTGACTGCTGCAGCAAGACCCACCGCAAGGTCGTGCAGGAGCGCGCCTGGTCTTCGCCGATCTGGTACACGCCTTGACGTTGACCCATAGAAATAATGGCCGCAGCGTGAGCGGGCGGGCGGCGCTCGTCACCGGTGCTGGCAGCGGCATAGGCCGCGCCACGGCGCTGTTGCTGGCGGCCGAGGGTGCGCGCGTAGCGGCGGCTGATTGCAACCTCGAGGCGGTCGAAAGCGTGGCGGTCGAAATAACGGCGGCCGGCGGCGAGGTCCTGGCCTGCCAACTCGATGTCTGCGACGACTCACAGGTGCGCTCTGTAGTGGCGCAGACAGTGGAGGCTTACGGCGCACTAGACATACTGGTCAACTGCGCGGGGATAGCCCTGCCCGCGGCCTTCGGCGACGAAGAGGCCTGGGAGCGTACGCTCGACGTCAACCTCAAGGGCAGCATGCGCATGATTCGCGCCGCGCTGCCCCAGCTGCGTGCGAGCGACGCCGGGCGCGTGGTCAACATCGCTTCGACCGACGCCCAGGTGGCCACGCCGATGATGAGCGCCTACACGGTCAGCAAGCACGGCGTGGTGGGGCTCACCCGCGCACTGGCCGTTGAACTGGCCGACAGCGGCGTGACCGTGAACGCGGTGATGCCGGGTCCGATCAATACCGGCATGACCGCGGCTATTGGAGAAGACGACAGGCGGCGCTTTGCCCGGAGGCGGGTGGCCCTGCGGCGTTACGGCGAACCCGTCGAAGTGGCCCAGGCCATACTCAACCTCGTGCTGCCGGCATCCAGCTATACCCAGGGCGCCTGCCTGCGCGTGGACGGCGGCATGTTGACGGTGGCCTGACTGCTGCCATGCGGGTCGAGAGCAGTCGAGCGCTCTCGCTGGGTGCGTACGATACGGTGTTGTTGGCCACCAACGGATTGTGGGAGAACTCCTACCTGGCCGAGCTGGGCGACGTTATAAAAAGCTGCGACTTGCTGGGGGCAGCCGTGGGTCTCGTAGATGAGCTTGCCGGTCGCATGCGCTCACCGGGGCGCGGCCAGCCGGGCAAGGCTGACGACGTGGCTTTCGTGCTATGCCGGCCGGGAGCAAGGGGGAGCTGACCATGAATGGGCTGGTGACAAGAGAGTTTTTTGACTGCTTCCTCGTGGCCATGACGGCCTTGGCCGTGGGCGTGTTCGTGTACCTGCAGCGCGCACCGGCGGGCTACGGAGTGCATCGCAGCCGGGCCTGGGGCGCAACGGTAGACAACCGCCTGGGCTGGGTACTGATGGAGTCGCCGGTGGTGCTGGGCATGGCGTGGCTGTGGCTGGCCTCGGATCGTAGCTGGCTCGTGACACCGTTGGTGTTCATGGCGCTGTTCAACCTGCACTACTGCCAGCGCAGTTTTGTCTTTCCGCTGCTCATCCGGGGCCGCGGCGAGATGCCCTGGTCGATAGTCGCCAGCGGTGCGCTGTTCAACTCGGCTAACGCCTTCATGCAGGGAACCTGGATCTTCTTTTTGTCGGCCGACGATCGCTACACGGCTGCCTGGCTTGCGACGCCGCAGTTCGTGCTGGGCACGGCCGTGTTCCTGGCGGGCTGGGTCATCAACCTGCACTCGGACAACATTATCCGACACCTGAGGCAGCCGGGTGACAGCGGCCACTACATTCCACGTGGCGGCATGTTTCGATACGTGACGTCGGCCAACTACCTGGGCGAGCTGGTGGAGTGGCTGGGCTGGGCGCTGCTCACCTGGTCCTGGGCCGGGGCCGTGTTCGCCTTGTGGACCCTTGCCAACCTGGCCCCGAGAGCCGCCACCCACCACCGCTGGTACCAGGAAAAATTCGGCGAGGACTACCCGGCCCGGCGAAAACGGCTTATACCCTTTATTTACTAAGCCTGTTCACCCGGCGCGGCGGTTTTTCCGGCAGCCTTTCTGGCGGGCGTTTTTCTGATAATGACACTTCCGAAAGCCCGGTGCGCTTGCTAGACTGCTGGTTTGGCTATTGCCGCAGCCCCGATCGTGGCTGTAATTGAGTAGTAAAGAGGGGACCATATCGCGATATGAAAACAATTAAATGGATTTTGACTGCTCGACTGCCGGTCGTTGCACTGCTGGTCTGCCTGCTGCCTACGGCTTCGTCGGCCAATGACCTCAAGCCGGGTGAGACCATCAGCCGTCTGAACGTAGAGCGCATAAAGGACCTCGTGTCACCCGGTATCTACTGGACGGTAGAAAACGGCATGGACATGAAGATCGTGCCCTACCAGAAGATTTCCCCACCCCAGTTTTTTCTCGACGCCACCGAGAAGTACGCGGCCCAGGTCAGTCTTGAAGACGGCAAGTACATTCGCAACTGGGTCGCCGGCTTTGCGTTTCCTGACATCGACCCCAACGACCCGGAAGCAGCGGTCAAGGTCATGTACAACCAGGAGCGCGGCAACTACTACATTACCGACGACATGCACGTGCACTCGGCCGACGCCGACACGGGTGGCCTGACGATTGATTCCAAGGGTGATCGTCACTACAGCGTGGAGCGGCACTTCATCGCCGACTGGATTCGCATGCTCAAGTACGAGGGCCGCCTGGTGCACGAGCCCATGCCGGCCATCACCGATAACCACGACGAGGTGTTGACCAAGCGCGGCATGTACCCACTCATCGAGCCCTTCGACCTCAGGGGCGTGGGCACGGTGTTGTTTCGCTACAAGGACACCGCGCGTATGGACGACACCTGGCTGTACATACCCATGATTCGACGGGTACGTCGCATGTCGAGCGCGCAGCGTAGCGACGCTCTTTTCGGACAGGACATCGACCAGGACAGCTACGGTGGATTTCGCGGTAACGTGGGCGAATTTGACTGGAAGCTGCTGGGCGTCAAGCCGGCGCTGGCTTCGTTCCACGGCGAAAACCTCCCGCCCAAGGTCTGTGAGCGCGACGGCGGCCTGACCTACTGCGAGAACTGGGAAGTCAGGCCCGAGGTCTACATCATCGAGGGCAAGCCGCTGATTCCCAGCTACGCGTACTCCAAGCGCATCATCTACGTGGACAAGGAAATCTTCATGGTTCCCTACGCCGACATGTACGACCGCGGCGAGCAGTTGTGGAAGAGCGTGTTGCTGAGCACCCGCTACTCGAAAAAACCCAACCCCAACACCGACTACGAGTACGATCGCGAGCGTCTGTTCGTGTACGCCTTTACGGTGATAGACATGCAGCTGATGCACGGCACGCGCGCGGCCATACCGGGAATGCAGTTTCCCGACGAGACCGGTTGGTATCTCGACATAGGGCCGGACGCTCCCCAGTCGGTGACCGAGGACTGGTGGACCATAGCCGGCCTGCTCACGGGTACCCGATGAAAAGCCCGCGAGGGCTTAAGCAGGCAGGCCGATAACAACCGGGCGGCAGAGAACGGGCAGCAGACCGTTGCCCGCCGGGTAAAAGACGGCTAACTTTCTAAGGGTGAGCGCTGCTTCAGCCAATCAACGATTGCACTGGGCCGACTACGGCCGAGGCGTAGCAATATTGCTCGTCGTCAACGTGCACAGCGCTGCCGGCGTACAGGGTAGTACCCTGCCGATGCCCGAACCGTTCGGCACCTACTACTACGTGGGCATCACTTCTTTCATCATGCCCATGTTTTTCCTGTTATCGGGCCTGTTCGCCCGGCGGTCTCTTGACCGGGGGCTGTGGTCCTACACGCGCGGCAAGTTGTGGGCAATCCTGTATCCCTACCTGCTGTGGTCTGTCGTGCTGGCGGGTGCCCGCTCGGTACTGGGGGCTTACGCGAATCAGCCCATGACCCTGGAGAGGGTGGCAAGCATCGCCTGGGATCCCATACAGCAGCTGTGGTTTCTCTACGTGTTGATGTTTTGTTTTTTGCTTTACGTGCTGCTTGCCCGGCTCCCTACCTGGTTGCACCTGGCCGTTGCGCTGGCGTTACAGGTAGCGCAGACAGGATTTCACCTGGGCATTCTCGACAAGTGTTTTGGCCACTACATTTATTTTGCCGTGGGTGTGGCCCTTGCCGGGAAGGCATCGGCGATACTTGAGCGCATGCCCCCCCGGCAGGCGCTCGCCCTGGTGGGACTGTTTGCCGTGGCCTGCGCCCACTACATGTGGATGATGGTCACGCCCCTGCGCATCGAGACTCACCCGGTGATCGGCGTCTACCCGCAGTGGACCCACGTAGCCCTGCTCGGAATTTTTGCCACCATGGCCGTCGGCGAGATGCTCGATCGCTGGAAGCCCCAAGCCTGGCTGATTTATATCGGGCGCTTATCAATGCCCATTTACCTGGCCCACCTCATAGCCACCGCCGGCACGCGGGTGGTGCTACTGAAGTTTTTCGGCCTGCAGGATGTTACCCTGCATATTATTCTGGGTACGACCGCCGGCTTGATATTCCCCATATTGCTCTTCAGGTTTTCAAAGAGGCTCGGGGTAGAGCGCTGGGTCGGTTTTGGCACTGCCTGACCTTCTCCCGGGTCCAATCCCTTCCCCAGAGCCCTCGATTCAAGGTTTTATCGTACCCACACGTTTTTGTGCAGCACGGCAGGCACTCGTCGGCTTACCATAATAGTGCGAGCTGGTCCTGGGGCTCGCCTGGGGGTTTTCAGCTGATTTCAACAGAAAACAATAATTCCACGCGCCTGGGCTGGGTGGACTACGCCCGTGGGGTCGCGATCCTGCTGGTGGTCAATGTTCACTGCGCGGCCGGTGTACAAGGAAGTACGCTGGCCATGCCCGAGCCGTTCGGGTCGTTCTACTACGCGGGCATGCTCGGATTCGCGATGGCGCTCTTTTTTTTCCTGTCGGGTGTGGTTGCCTCCGGGGCCACGGAGCGCAGCCCGGGTGTTTACCTGCGCGGCAAGTGGTGGGGAGTAGTGTACCCCTACCTGTTGTGGTCAACGGTACTGGTTGTGGCCCGCTCGGCCATGAAGGACCACGTGAACAACCCCATGGAGCTCGACCGTCTCGCTACCATAGCCTGGGATCCCGTCCAGCAGATGTGGTTCCTCTACGCCTTATTCTTCTGCTTTGCCGCATACGCGGCATTGCGGTGTCTCCCGTGGTGGCTGCACCTGGGCGTGGCGTTGGCCATGAATTTGGGCCAGTCGACATTCGACGCGGGGGTACTCAACGAGTGCCTGGCCCACTACCTGTTCTTTTGCCTCGGATCCCTGTCCGCGGTCTGGCTCAAGAGAGCCGCCGGGACGGTAAGAATGGGCCATGCCGTCGGGTTGCTGCTGGTCTACGGAGTGGCCGTGACCCACTACACTTTTAGTATAGTGATGCCAGACATGTGGGGGGCGCACCCGGTGGTGGTTACCATGCCGCGGTGGATACACGTAGCGCTGCTCGGTATAGCTGCAGCGGTCGCTGTGTGTGCCGTGGTTGCTCGAGGCAGAACAGCCCCGTGGCTTGCCACGCTGGGGCGTTACTCGTTGGCCATTTACATGACGCATCTTTTTGCTACCGCGGGTACTCGTATTGTAATGCAGCAGGTGCTCGGCGTTGACAGCGTGGCGATGCACGTCTTAGCGGGGACGATAGCTGGCATCGTATTTCCCCTGACTATTTGCTTCCTGTCCCGCTCGCTGGGCGTGGGGCACTTGATGGGTTTCGGTTCTGCGGCTGCTTCACCCACGCCCCCCGGCGTGTTGCCGTCTAGTCCTCTCAGCCCGGTCGTCAGTCTGGGGGAGCTTGTTCAACGAGCTCGACGAGCTGTTGCTCACCGGACAGCAGGAATACAATCCTCCTCCCGTTAAACGCTACAGCAGGGGTAGGGCGGGTCACCGGAAAGGCACCCGCCGCGCGCAGGTTGTTGACCGCCGCCTCAAGGTCTTCTACCTCGTAGCAGGTATGGTAGGTTCCTCCGTTTTCCGAACCCACGTAGCGTAGTACTGGCGAGTCGTCGGCCGCCGCCTCTACGAGCTCCACCCGAAAACCGTCGGCCTTGACGAAAAACTGTACGCGGACTTTTTGCAGAGGGTCGTGGATGACTTCGCTCTCGGTAGTGAAACCCATTACGTCGGTCCACCAACCGGCGCTGTCGGCTATGCTCTTGACGGCGACTCCTACGTGGTGAAAACGCATGGCGCCGTTACTCCTGGCGGTCGACCCACACGTCGACGCGGTCGGGGCCGGTCTTCTCCACGTTCCAGCCCAGCCGCTTGTAGAGTATCAGGCTGCCGAGGTTGCGCGGCTTGACGCTGCCGCCGAGCCTACCCGCTCCGGCGCGGAATACTTCGCCAGCAAAAAACTCGACCAGCCGTTCGGCATGGCGTCCACCGCGGCAGTCGGGGTGCACTGCCACGTCGAGGAAGCGCGCCTCGGGAAGCTCGCTTGGAGTGATGCCTGATTTTTTGAGGGTGTCGTCGGCGCGGGCCACGAAAATCTTCGAAACAAAGCCGAGGCGCTCGCCAATGCCTTTGCGCACGGTGGCCTCGGTGAACAGCCCGCGCACTACGCCGCCGGCAAAGGCCGCAAAACTACGGCGCAGCAGTCCGGTGTGAAAGGCCGGGTTCAGCGTGCCGACGGCCAGGCCCTGTATGTGCCCGTCGTCGTCCTGCAGTACGCAGGCTACGCTCTTCGGGTCATCAACCGCGCGCGAGTAGAGGGCACCTATGGCCGCGTCGCCTAAGGCGGTCAGAAAATATCCTTCGAAACAGGCCTTGTGTAGCTCCACCACCCCGGCAAGATCGGTAGAGGTCATGAGCCGGGGCTCGGTACGAAACCCGTTGTTTTCCGCGTTGCTCATGTTGCGCCCGCGGCTACCCGGCGTTGCTATAGCGCAGCATGGTGGCAACGACCTCTGGGAAGGACACCATTTCAAGCGCGTCGTCCACGTCGATCTGTAGGCCGAAGTCCTCTTCAAGCGCCATGATGAGGTTTACGTGTTGCAGGCTGTCCCAGTTCTCGACGGTTTCCAGTGACGAGTTCTTGTTTATGTCTGACTCGTCGATGGCAAATATGCCGGACATTATTTCTCGGACCTTCTGTTCGATTTCCTGCTGTGACATGGGTTAGCCAGGGCTGGCGCGGCGGCGGGCAGATCCTGTCTATCCAGTATAGCGGGCGCTGTGATGTTGTCGAGATGGTTTGGTGAGGTATGCGCCCTCGGGGCTCGCCCCGGGTGGGGGAGCTGCATCAGCGCCGCGCGTACAGCCGCGCCACCGAGCACGCGGGAAGCTCAACTTCCTCGTACTTTATCTCTTCGAGCGCCGAGTACAGTTGCCTGAGCTCGCCCGGCGCCAGCGCATAAGATCGGCTGCGCAGGTGGTTGTCTTCGCGGTCGCACTGAAGGTGGCTGAAGGTTTCGTAGACCAGGTGGCCACCGGGGACCAGTGCTTCGAGCACGATGCCGGGTAGCTGTTCGCGGTCGAGGAAGCGTACTACCACCACCAGGTCGTAGGCCTTCTGTTGCGGTCGCCAGCTGTCTAGGTCGGCGGCCATCCAGTTTACTGACAGCCCGAGTTGATTGGCCCTCGCTTCGGCCAGGGCCAGCCCGGTGGGCGATATGTCCAGCGCGTCTACCGCCCAGCCCTGCGCGGCCAACCAGGTCGCGTTGTGGCCGGTGCCGCAGGCCAGCTCCAGGGCGCGCCCCGGGGCGAGGCCGGCCACGCTGTCGGCCAACCAGGGGTCGGGCTGCGCCGTGTCCGCAAGGCTGCGGCCCTCGTATTTTTTGTCCCATCGTCTGCGATCTGAATCGGCCATACTCGGTGTTGTCGCGGCAGTGTTTTTTGCCGCGCATGGTCATGTTGCAGGCAGCCGTCGCAAAGGCAATGGTCGTCGCCATCGTGGCTGGCGAGAAAAAAACAGTGAAGAGCAAGCGATGCTGAAGCAGATCACCGATGAGCTCGTGGCTGACCTCGATGGGCTCACCTTCGGCCCACCGGTCACTCACGTCTACAACCCCCTCGTTTACGCCCGGGAGGCGTGGGACTTGTACTGCGAAAAGTACGGCCAGGGGCGGCGAGAGATACTGCTCGTCGGGATGAATCCCGGGCCTTTCGGCATGGCGCAGGTCGGTGTGCCCTTCGGAGATATCGCCCTTGTACGCGAATGGCTGGGTATCGAGACGCCCATCGGCAAGCCAGCCCGCGAACACCCTGCGCGCCCTGTCCAGGGCTTCGACTGCCCCAGGAGTGAGGTCAGTGGGCGGCGGCTGTGGAGTTGGGCCAAGGACAGCTTCGATACACCCGAGGCGTTTTTTTCTCGCTTCTTTGTGACCAACTACTGCCCGTTGGTCTTCATGGAGGAAGGGGGGCGCAACCGCGTCCCCGAGAAATTGCCGAAAGCGGAACGCGCGTTGATGTACACGGCCTGCGACCGAGCATTGCGACGGACCGTAGAGAGTTTTGAGCCGGAGTTTGTCGTGGGCGTTGGCAAATTCGCCGAGAAGAAGGCCCGGGAGGTCGTCGGTGACCTCGACGTGATCATAGGCAGCCTGCCGCACCCGAGCCCGGCAAGCCCGTTGGCAAACAGGGGCTGGGCGTCGCTCGTCCGCCCCGCGCTGGAAGCAGTCGGAGTCCGCTTGTAGATCCGGTCCGGGCCTCAGTCGCCGGGGGGGGGTATTCGCCGTGGGTCGCCGGACCTGGCCATTCCCGTGCCGCGCATGCGCATGTTGAGCATCTCGACGAAGAAGGAGAACGACATCGCAAAGTAAATGTAGCCGCGAGGAATGTGTACGTGCATTCCGTCGGCAATAAGCGCCACGCCCACCAGCAACAGGAAGCTGAGCGCGAGCATCTTGACGCTGGGGTGGCGGTTGACGAAGTCTCCCACGGAGGCGGCAAAGAACATCATGAAGCCTATGGCGATTATCACCGCCGCCATCATCACCTCCAGTTGCTCGACCATGCCCACCGCGGTGATTACCGAGTCGATAGAGAACACCAGGTCGAGTATCAGTATCTGCGTCAATACCGCAGCCATCGTGGCCCTGGACGACTGCCCGGCTTCTTCTACCTCGCTTTCCATGGTCGCGTGAATTTCTCGCGTGGCCTTGGCCAGCAGGAACAGGCCTCCTACGGCCAGTATCAGGTCCCTCGGAGATATCTCGCGGCCCAGGACCACGAACAAGGGTTCGGACAAGCGGATAATCCACACCACCGTAGTCAATAGCAGCAGGCGGCCGACCACCGCCCCGCCCAGGCCGGTGATCCTCGCCCGCTGCCTCTGCTCCTCGGGAAGGCGGTCACAGAGAATGGTAATGAAAATAATGTTGTCTATGCCCAGCACTATTTCGAGCACTGTAAGGGTGGCGAGTGCCAACCAGGCTTGGGGGTCGGTGAGTAGTTCCACGATTGTGGGCGCCGAGGGGCGTCACTGACAAGCAGTTTAGCACGTGCGGGCAACTGCGTGGCAGCCCGGCCTGTGTGTGGACCAGCGCCCGCGATCAGTCGCGGGCGAGCAGGAGGCACCCTGCCAGGGGGCCTCCACCAGCCGCCGCAACGGCCACGGCGGGGTCGCCGGCTACCTGGCGGTCTTCGCCACGGCCCCATAGCTGTAAGCAGGCTTCGTGCAGTAGTCCGTAGCCGTGCAGTCGGCCGCCAGACAACTGGCCGCCGCCGGTGTTAAGCGGCAGCTTGCCGTCCAGCGCAATGCGTTGGCCGCCGTCGATGAAGGCACCGCCCTGGCCGCGTGGGCAGAAGCCCAGTGCTTCGAGCCAGGCGAGGGCTATGAAACTGAAGCCGTCATAGAGCTCGGCCACCTGGACGTCGGCGGGTGCGAGGTCACTGCGTTTCCACATCATCGTGGCCGCGTCGCGCAGCGCCATGGTGGTGAGGTCGTCCCACTGGTCCCAGCTCGGGCGCCCGTGGATGGCCGAGCCTACGCCTTGTACCATCAGCGGTGGGTTACGCGTGTCCGCTGCCGGTTCGACCGCCGACACGATCACGGCCGTTGCCCCGTCCACCGGCACGTCGCAGTCGTACAGGCAGAACGGCGTAGAGATCATGCGCACAGACATGTAGTCGTCCAGGGTCATGGGGTCTCGGTAAACGGCTGCCGGGTTGAGGGCTGCGTTACGCCTGTCGTTGAGCGCGATCCACGCGAGCTGTTCCCGCGTGGTGCCGAACTCTATGAAGTGGCGCTGCGCGTACATGGCTATCCAGCAGGCGGCCGACGCCGCACCGAAGGGCAGGCTCCACTGCATGTCGCCCGTGGCTCGAAAGTCTGCGCCCTGCGATGTGCCCAGGCCTGCGCGGTGCCCTTCGCCCTGCGCGGTTGATTCCCACACCGTGCGAAAGCAGAGCACGTGGCGGGCCAGCCCCGTGGCTACCGCCATGCACGCGTTGATCACCGAGCCGAACTGGCCGGGCTGTTCGAGGCCCCCGCAGTACCAGTCAAGATCAAGGCGCAGCGCTTCCTGCACCTGGCTCACGCCCGCGCCGCTGAATCCCGGCGCGCCGGGAACCATGGCCCCGGGGTAGGTAGACAACCCGTCTATGTCGCTGCGCTCGAGGCCGGCATCTTCGAGGGCCTGCATGCAGGCATCGACGGTGAGCGCCAGCGGGTCACGGCCCAGGCGGCGGCCAACCTCGGACTGGCCTATGCCGGTGATCGCGGCGTTGCCTTCCAGCGCGGTCGTCACGCGGGGCCGTCCACGGGTTTGAACAAGGGCAGGAAGACACCTTCACCCGCGTTTTCAAACACGACCTCCAGTTGCAGTCCGTCAACAAGGTTTTCTATTTTGCAGTCGACGATATTGGTCATCAGTCGCAGGGTCGGCTGTTCTTCGATCGCCACCAGGGCGATGACGTAGGGAGGGTCAAAGCCCGGTATCCAGGGCTGGTGGTTGACCGTCCAGCTCAACAGCGAGGCGCGCCCCGACACGGAGCGGACCTCCAGGTCGCGTTGCATACACAGCGGGCAGTTCGGAAGCGGGGGGTGAACGTAGTGGCTGCAGGCGGCGCAGTGGAGAAAGTTGAGATTGTCCTCGCTGCCGCCTTCCCAGAAGTGACGGTTGGAATCGGTCAGCAGCGGCAGCAGCCGGGTGACGCTGCCGTTGCCGGCTTCAGGCACGGATTATTTGTCCGCCGTCTACGGCCAGTATCTGCGCGGTGACCCAGGACGCGTCGTCCGACAGCAGGAACAGGCAGGTGCCTACCATGTCGGTGGGCTGGCCCACCCGCTTGAGATGCAGGCCGTTGACGATGTCGTCGATGATCCCGTCGGGCACTACCCCGCGGGTGGCCGCGGTGTCCACGGGCCCGGGAGCGATCGCGTTTACGCGTATGTTGCGCCAGCCCATCTCGGCCGCCAGCGAGTGGGTTATGCCGTGCAGGGCCAGTTTGGCGATGCCGTAGTAACCCGCCGCCATCCACGCCGCGGTGGATGACTGGTTGACGATGGCTCCGCCACCGCGCTCGGTCATCGACTCGTAGACGGCCCGTGTTGCCAGCAGTGCGCCGTTTACGTTCACACGCATGAAGCGATCCCAGTAGTCCATGGGCATGTCGAGCATGGAGTGCATTTCCATGCCGGCGTAGATGGCCGCGTTGTTGACCAGGTAGTCGACGCCGCCAAAGGCTTCGACGGCCGCCTTGCCCATGGCAACGGTAGACTCTTCGTTGGACACGTCGGTTTCAACGAACAGCGCCCGCCCCCCTGCCGCTTCGATTTCGCCGGCCACGCGTTGGCCCTGCTCGGCGTTGAGTTCGGCCACCACGAGGGCGGCGCCCTCGGCCGCCAGTCCCTTGGCGTAGGCTTCGCCTATGCCTTGTCCCGCACCGGTAACCACGGCCACCTTGTCCTTGAAACGCATGTTCTATTCTCCTCGTGTAGTGGGTTGGGGTCAGGTCTGTTCGAAGGGCGACGCGAAGGCCGTCGAAAGCTGGTCAATGATGTGCTGCGAAGTGACCGCAGCGTTGGGGTCATCCACGGGTGGGTTGCCGCCCTGGCTGCGGGGTTCGAGGTCCACGTGCCCGGCCTTGGCCCTCAGCGCCGCCACCGTGCATTCCTCGCGCGACAGGGTGGCGAACGGGTCGAGACGAAAAACCCTGAGCGCGTTCTCAAACGAAATCTTGTTGACCTCGTCGTCGGGGACTCCTTCCACGCAACGGGCGAGGCTCTCCGGAGAGTGCGGCCAGGTGCTGTCGGAGTGCGGGTAGTCACACTCCCAGGTAATGTTGTCCACGCCGATGTGGTGGCGCAGCTCCACGCCGGCCTTATCGTCGATGAAGCAGGTGGTTATGTGCTCGCGAAATACCTGGCTGGGGGTTTTGCCGGCAAAGTCCTGGTGGGTCCACAGGTGGTGCTGCTCGTACACGTAGTCCATGCGTTCGAGAAGGTAGGGAATCCATCCTATGCCGCCCTCGGACAGCACTATGCTCAGGTCGGGGTAATCCCTCAGGACTCTCGACCAGACCAGGTCGGCAGCGCAGCCGAACACGTTGATCGGCGACACGGTTATCATCACGTCCACCGGTGAGTCCATGGAAGTAAACACCATGCCTTCTCCCGAGCCGATGTGTATGCACACCGAGGTGCCTTCGTCCGAGCAGGCCTGCCACAGGGGGTCCCAGTAGTGATCGTGGAGGCTGGGGAAGCCCAGCTTGGTCGGGTTCTCAGAGAAACTGATGGCGTGGCATCCCTTTTTGGCCAGTCGGCGGATTTCGTTGCCCATCTCGTTGGGGTCCCACAAGATGGGAGCTGCCAGTGGGATGAACCTGCCGGGGTGGGAACCACACCACTGGTCAATGTGCCAGTCGTTGTAGGCGCGCAGCATGACCAGCGCGAGTTCTTTGTCTTCGCAGTTGGCCCACAGCTGGCCGGCGAAGGAAGGGAAGGAAGGAAAACACATGGAGGCGAGCACTCCGTTGGCATTCATGTCGTCGATGCGCGCGTCGACGTCCCAGGTCGCGCGCCTGAGCTGGTCATAGGAAGTCGGCTCGACACCGTACTCTTCGGGCGGGCGGCCGGCTACCGCGTTCAGCCCGATGTTGGGGATCTGTGCTCCCTCGAACAGCCACACGTCGCAGCCGTCCTTTTTGCGCACCACTCGCGGCGCGCGTGATTTCCACTTGTCGGCAAGGTGTTGCTCGAACATGTCGGGGGGCTCCACGACGTGGTCGTCCACGCTTACCAGAATCATGTCGTCAACTTGCATAGAGCTATTCTCCTAGGGTACGGCAACGGGTACTTAAATCTGCTGCCGTCGCCAAGTAAAGGGCCTGGTCGTCTCGCGCCCACCCGGCGCAGTGATAATGGCGGGACACCTGCTCGTGAGGCTGCGCGGAGGGCTGCCCATGGATGGAACACTCGGTTGCTGTCCTCCAGTGCTAAAACCGTGATACGGTCGAGCGGCCTTGATGGCAGCATTAGGTGGAGGGCTTCGCAGTTGGTGAAATTATTGTTCTTCTGTTCTCGTTTGCCGCAACTCACCCGGGCCGATTACGCCCGTATGTTGCTCGGCGACCACGTGCCGTTGGCCCTCAAGCATCACCCGACCATGCGGCGCTACACCGTTAACATTGTCCGGGACGAAGGGGGGGGGACGTCGCCCGGGCCCGTGGACAGTATAGGGCAACTGTGTTTCGACTCCCTGCAGGACTATCAACAGCGCCTTTACGACTCGGCCGAGGGCGCCCGCCTGGTTCACGAAGACGTTGCCCGGTTCATGTCAGCGGCAACTTCCTGGGTCACCGGTGAGCGTGTCGTAAGGGCCGCGCCCGCAGGCGAACTGGGAACCGAAACGGAAAACGATAAGTTGGTCGTGGCCCTTCGCCGAGTCGGTGGGTTGTCGGCCGAGAGCTTCGTTGACAGACTGGTCAACGATCACCTGCCGGCGTTGATGACCGCTTGTCCGGGACTGGTGGGTTGCGTGGTCAACGAGGTTGAGTGCCGGTTGTCGGAGGATGGTGAACGGTGGGATACTTTTATCGAGTTCTGGCTGGCCCCGGGGGTCCGAGGCCTGGAGCAGGAATTGTCCGCGGCGCCTGGCCGCGATGTACTGCGTGTCGACTACGATAGCCTTGTCGCCGATAGTTGCCAGTGGAGCATGCGTGAGTACGTTCAAAAACGCTGAACGATCTGGTTCTTCACTTCGCGCTGGCGGGTGGATAGGGTGAACGCGATGGGGGAGTCGGTGAAAGGGACGCTGGACGGCAAAACAGCGATTGTGACTGGTGCTGCGCGCGGCCTGGGCCGCGCCATGGCCCTGGCGTTTGCCGACGCGGGAGCGTTGCTGGCCCTTTGTGACCGCGAGGGCGACGAGCTTGTCCTGCTGGCCGAGGAGCTGCGCTCGCGTGGCAGCAGGGTGGTCGACGTCTGCCTTGACCTTCGTGACCCCGACGCTGTGCGCGCCTTCGTGCAGGCCGCCGTCGAGGGGCTGGGCTGTCTCGACGTGGTGATCAACAATGCCGGAGGCACCTTCGCATGCGAATTTAGTGGGCTGAGCGACAAGGGCGTGGCCTCCCTGGTCGACGAAAACTTCGGCAGCGTTGTCAACGTGATCCGCGCCGTCTCCGCACACCTGGGCGAGGGCGCTTCGATAATCAACATCACGTCGGTAGAAGCCCATCGCGCGGCGCCCGGGTTTGCCGTGTACGCGGCGATGAAAGCCGCGGTAGAAAGTCTCACCCGCTCGCTGGCCCTCGAACTGGGCGCCCGCGGCATAAGGGTCAACTGCATAGCCCCCGACGCCATCGTTACCGAGGGCATGCCGGTGGTCCCGGGCGGGTTGCCGCTTGCGCGTGAGGGCAGGGCCGAGGACGTGGCTGCCGCCGCTCTCTTCCTGGCCGGTGACGGGTCGGCTTTCATCACGGGAGACACTCTGCACGTTGACGGCGGCGAACACTGCGCGGGCGGATGGAGCAGGGGCGAGGACGGTTCGTTCCATCTTCCCACTTCGGTCGAGGACGACGAGCAGTGAAACTGGGGGTCGCCCTCGGGGTGCTCAACCCGGCCTTTCATCTCGAGGTGGCGGTGGAAGCCGACCGGCTCGGTTTCGAGTCACTGTGGTTGCCCGAGCACCTGGTTTTCCCCGTGGCGATGTCGGGGTCTCCTCTCGCCGGAGATCATCCGCCTGTCCCCCCCGACACGCCGGTGTTCGACTGTTTTGCGTACCTGTCCTTTCTGGCTGCACGCACCGAGCAGATAAAACTGGGCAGCCACGTTTACCTGCTGGGCCTGAGGCATCCGCTGGTCGGCGCGAGGGCCGTGCAGACGCTGGACCTGCTGTCGGGTGGCCGGGCGCTGTTCGGCGTCGGCGCTGGTTGGCTTGAGAGCGAGTGCCGGGTGGCTGGCGTGGAGTTTTCTTCTCGTGGCCGGCGCCTCGAAGAGGCCATAGGCGTGTGCCGTCGGCTGTGGAGCGAGCGCGAGATCGAGCACCACGGCGAGTTTTTTGACTTCGAACCCGTGATGTTCGAGCCCAAGCCGCCGACCGTCGGCGGACCCCCGGTGCACGTGGGGGGGCAATCCAACGCGGCCTTGCGGCGAGCCGCCCGCGTGGGCGACGGTTGGATAGGGGTGGGTAACAACCCCGCGCAGTCGGCCGAACTGGTAGAGCGCCTGGATGGTTACCGCCGCGACGCGGGCAGTGACGATAGGCCGTTTGAAAACTCGGTGGGCGCCGGAGTGGTCAGCCGCGACGACCTGCGCCGTTACGAGGACGCTGGCGTTGACCGGCTCGTGGTCGCGCCGTGGAGCAGGTCTCCGGAAGCGATCGACTCGCTGCGCCGCCTGGCCGAGGAACTGCTGTGACCGTACCCGCCGACTCCCGTGTCATCACACCCGGTGGCTCGGCCCTGGTCACGGGGGCGTCGAGTGGTATAGGCCGCGAGTTGGCCCTGGCGCTGGGACGGCGCGGGATGAAGCTGGCGCTGGTCGCCCGCCGCCTGCCCGAGCTCGAACTTCTGGCCACCGAGTTGATCGAGGCGGGCGCGCCGCGGCCACTGTTGCTCGACTGCGACGTGGCCGACCGCGCGCGCGTGGAAGATTGCGCGGCCGTGCTGGAGCGCGAGCTGGGCGCGGTCGACCTGTTGGTCAACAACGCGGGCTACGGACATCACCGGTCCTTCCTGGACTGGGACCTTGACGACATGGAGAGAATGATCAGGGTCAACTACCTTGGCTCGTTGTACTGGACCCGCTTGTTGCTGCCGGCCATGGTTGCCAGGGGCCGCGGTCGCCTGGTCTTCGTGTCGTCGGTGGCCGGGCGCCTGGCTGTGCCCGGGGAGAGCGCCTACGCGGCGAGCAAGTTCGCGCTGACCGGGCTGGCCGAGGCCCTGTCGTTGGAGCTGGAAGGCAGCGGCGTGAGCGTGCTGACGGTCTATCCCGGCACCGTGCGAACAGCGTTTTTTGACGATGAGGCGCTGGCCGCCATGCCCGCGGTGGCCAAGCGCAGCATGGTCGATACCTCCGAGCTGGTGGAACAGGTGCTGGCCGCCATCGAAAGCGGCCGCCGCGAGCTGACCTGGCCGCGCTTCATCGCGGCGGGCTACGTGCTGCGCGCGCTGCTGCCAGCGTTATTCAGGCGCAGCGTATTGCGCAGTACTTCGTGACCCGGCACCTTCACCGGGTCACGAAACGGATCAGGGAATTATGACTCCCGAGGCGCCCACCATCAGGCCTGTCTTGCAGGGGTTGTTGGGGTCGTCTACCACCGTGCCACCACCGTCGACTACAAGTTTGCAGGCGGCAAAGTCAGCCGGTAGGGGAGGTTCGTAGATCTCGAGCTTGTCGAACACCGAGGCCCGGTGAACCCCCGCGGGTATCAGCGCGAACTGGGCCGACTGGTCAATAGTGGCGGATCCCTTGCCCAACTTCAGTTCAACTGGAATGTTGAATTCAAAAACAGTTCCCATGCCGGGGAAGTTGCCGCCGAGCACCACGATGTATTCGTCGCCGGTCATCTCGCCGGTGAGCTTCATCGAGTTGTCGGTAGTAACCGGGATGCCAAATTCGTCGGTGACACCGGACAGTTTGCTCTTGCACTTGCCGTTGCCCTTCATCTGGACCTTGCCTGCCGCCATGGTCGGGAAGGCCGTGGCACCGGCCATGTCGGCGATGACAGGCACTACGCTTGATTGGTACTTGGTGCTTTTGGCCTGCGCGGAAACGGCGGCAAGAACTATTACTGTGATAGCGACTGCGAAGATACTTAGACGGCGTGTCATGTGTGGCCTCCTTCGGCTTTCTTCGCCAACTGTAGTTCCACGGGGTGGCTCACGTCAAGGGGAGAGAGCACTTAACCCCCCCGACCGGGTGGGTGGGGAGGCTGCACCGGCTAAAAAAAGAGCCGGTTCAGGGGCAGACGGCGGGCCGGGCGCTATTGATGGCCAGAAATTTCCCTTTTCCGTTGACGCCGGTGCCCTGATCAACCCTGAGGGTTCCTCCCCACAGGGCACAAACGAAGGGGTCGCTGCCACCGCCAGTGGTGAGGGCCACGGCCAGCGAGCCCTGCCCCGCTTCGTTGAGGGTGAAGTTTATAGTGGCACCTTTGCACAGGGCCTTGAACACTTTGCCCACCACCAGCTTCACCGACTTGCAGGCGCCGTTGACCTGTTGCGAGTCCTTGTAGCGGTAGCCCTTGGAGCCGGCCGGCTTACCGAGGCCTTTCCAACCGGAAGCGGGCAGTGAGAAGACCTGCTGCTCGGCCGTCGAAGGGTTGTAGAGTCTCAGCTCGGCACCGCCGGTCAGCGGGTCCTGCAGTTGTCCGGCCACCGGCACCACCAGTTCCTCGTCCTTGCTCAGCACCAGGAGCTTTCGCTTGTCGGGGCGCGAATCGAAATCCTTGAGCGACAACTTTCGTCCGCTCCACAAGCCCGCGCAGCCGGGGCTCCCGGCCGCGCAGAACGCGAAGACCTTCGAGGGTATGTTGGCCACGATGGTCGAAGCGCTCGAAGTGTTGGCCGATCGTTCCCCCAGCCCGTGTCCGATCACGAGTGTTCCGCCAGAAACTACTGCCGACGATGCCACCGAAGACCCCAGGTAGCGAGTCGCCAGCCGCTCGCCGCTGTCGGCGTCATAAAAACGCAACACGTTGGTGAACACCGTGCCCACCATGACCAGTCCGGGCACTGCGCTTACCGGCCCGAAGTTGGCGTCGGCGTGGCCGCCCCTCTCGCCGGTGTTCTGCCAGGTGACGCTGCCGTCGTCCATGTTGATGGCGTGTACCGTGGGCTGCTGCGGGTTGATGATGTCGAGTCCCGGCGCAGTGGCCGCGTAGACGAGGCGGCGGTCTTCGTCGATGGCCGGCGATGCGGTCATGCCACCGGCGTAGCCACCGGGCACCAGGTTGGTAGCCCAGTAGGGAAGCGCCGAGGGGTCGACGTCGTCCCAGGCAACGCCCGTTGACTCGTTGACGCCGTCGCGGTCGATGACGTAGTAAGTGCCGTCCTTGCCCCCGATGCCGACCACCTCGCGGTCGCCGCCGTCGAAGTTTATCGTGAACAGGTTGGGGCTGGCGCCGAAGGCGAGGTCGAGGTTGTCGACCTCGCGCGGTCGCCACGTCCACGCCGGGGTGCCATCAAGATTGAGAGCCACCAGGGCTTCGTCGTACAGCGGCATGGTTGGGCCGGGTCTCGGCGTGGCCGGGTCGCTGTCGGTGTCGCAGTTGCTGCTGCCGAAGTAGACCAGTCCACGTCCTTCGTCGACCGCGGCAGTCGACCACACGTTGCCGCAGCCGGTGACCGAACGGTCGAAGTCGCAGCCGGCTCGTGTTGACAGGAATCCTGCGGGCAGGCCCAGTTCTTCCTCGGTGTGGTAACCGTCAAAGCTGCGTATGTTGTCGGCCGGATCCGGCGTACAGGTGGCGCCGGTCTCGAGGTCAAAGTACCAGGCCAGGCGCCCGTCGGCAGCGTCGACGGCGAAGAATCCGCCTTTGCCGGTTTCCTGGTCGTTGACGTCCATGCCGAACATCACCATGCCGTTGGCTAGCACTACGGCGGTTTCAATCTCGTTGCGTTCTCCGTCAAAAGAACACAAGCCCGGCGGGTCGGCACAGCCGGTGCCTGCCTCGAAGTACCAGTTCTCTATGCCCGTTGCGGCGTCGAGCGAGTACATGGTCTCGCCTCCCGACACGAATACCGTGGTCGTGCCGCCCACGTCCTCGACGTGGGCAGTGGCGGTATTGGGATAGGAGGCGCCCGGCTGGTCTGCCGTGACAAATCTCCACAACTCGCTACCGTCGGCGAGGCGAAGCGCGTAGACGTTGCCGTCCCACGAGGAGATGAACACCAACGGCACGCTGCCCTCGCCGGCGACTTCTACGGTGGCCACCGCAGGGGTGGCCGAGATTATCTTGCCGGTCTGGAAGGACCACTTCTCGACCAGCTGCGGGAGGTTCTCACGGGTGAGCGTGGTCTCGGCGGGGTTGTAGTACGTGCGCAGAGGGCCACCTCCGAGCGCTGGCCAGTCGGCGGCGGCACATGGAATCGCTGGAAGGAGCAGGGCAACGGCGAGCAGGGCCAGCCCGGGAATGTGGGGTTTCACGTCAGGGTGCCTCCAGGTCGCCGGGGAAGACCGCCACGCCGTCGGGAAACGAGAGTCCCGACTTTATGATTTCGGGGGGTCTCCCGTTGCCAGCCAGGTCGAGGCGTACTCGGCGGATCTTGCCGTCGGGACCGGGACCGAGGCTGCCGCCATTCACTACAAGGTTCATGTCGGCGTAGTAGATGTTCCCGCTGCAGTCGACAGCCACTTGCTGAGGGTGCCCCACGGACAACGGAACCCCGGTTTCGTCCGGGTCGGGTTCGACTATGCGCCTCAGGAAGTCGCCGTCACTGTTGTACTCCGAGATCATGCCGGTGAGGACGCTTGATATGTACCAGTTGCCGCCGGGAGCCGCGGTTATGCCAGTGGGCGTGCCGACGTTATCGGGGTTGGCCACGAACACATCCACGTTGACAGTGTCGGCCATAGGAGCACCGGTGGAGTCCAGCGCCCCACAGCCGCCGGCAGCGTCGGGGCCGGTTGGGAAGGGCGGCGAGTATCGCCGTACGTGCAGGCCCCGCGCCGAAGTAACGTAGATGCGGCCCAGTGCATCGATGGCCACGTTGCCGGCTGTGCCGATATCAGTGGCAATTTTGCAGGAGTTGTTGCTGAGTTCGTTGTTGGGGTAAGTCCCGGGCGCACCGGGGTAGTGGTCAAAGGGGGCAAACCACATGATGAGCTGCCCGTTGAAAACCCCGCCGGCCTGGTTGCCCACCGAGGTGGTGAAGAGGTTGCCCGACACGGGGTCGACCGCGCAGCCGTAGGGTTCCGGCCCGGCGTCGGGATAGCTGGGAGTGAGCTTGCCCACCTGTGTGCCGTCGGCCTCGAATACGCCCCAGCCCGCCGGAGGGGTGGGCTGTCCAGTGTCTTCGCCGGCCAGGAACCTGTCGCTGCCGTCGGCCAGTGAGCAGATCATGCCGTTGATGTCTCGGTTGTCGGCAAGCGACAGTCGACGTTCGTCGCCCGCGCCGGCAATGAGAATGTCTTCGAGCAAGGGGCCGTTGTCAATGGTGTCGAGATCGTAGCGGTGCAGGCGGTTACCCTCGGCACCGTAGAGTAACTCCGGGTCGCAGGCAGGCTCAGCGGAGGGCACCAGCGCCTCTAATAAATTGTGGATGTCGTCCTCGATATCGTTTCCGTTCTCGGTGGTTATGCACCCGCCCTTGGAATCCGCCTTGCCGAAGATCTTCTGCAGCTTGCTTCTCGCCTTCTGAAAAGACTTACCGAACTTCACCGCGTCGTTCTTTATCGTTTCTTTTGCTATCCCCTTGAGCATGCCCGAGGCGGCCTTGCCTGCCACCTTCAGCTTGTCCGATCGGCACTTGTCGTTGCCGCTACCCGCGTCAAGCGCCGCTTCGATCAGCGCGTGCCAGCCGTCTATGGCAGCACCGACCGTGGCTTCGTCCCCGGGTTCGGCGCAGGTGACTTTCTTTTCGGCCTTGGCAAACAGTTTAGAAAACTTCGAATCGGCGGTGGCAAGGCAGCCTGCGTCGGTAGCCGCGCCGTCGCCTGCGGCCTTCGAACTGCACTTGGTCAGGCCGAGGGTCTTGACGGCAGCCGCCTTGTACTTGCCGGCCTGGCACTTGAGATCCGGGTCAACGCCCGCCGGCGAGTTCGTGGCAACCGCCAATGCCAATCCGACCAGGCCCAGTACCGCGATAGGCTTCATCATCAGTTCTTCCTCCGAGGGGGCAGGGCTTCAAGCGAGATAGTGGTCTGCAGCCCGACATGATCCGAGGTCCACAGCGTGGTTGCGCAGGTATCGGGGGCAAGGTCGCCCGGACAGTCGCCGTCGGTGAGGCATGATACGGGCGTGTCCCTTCGGCAAAGCGGCGAAGGGTCGTAGTCTTCGCAGTGGCTTCCGCTCGGGCAGTCGCCGTCAACAGCGCAGAACAGCGCCGGTTCGAAGCTGCACCGGGCGTTGCCGTCTACGCCCGGTGTATCGGCAAAGCGAGTCGTCGGCCCGGTCTCGCTCGCGTCCGAAACAGTTCCCGACAGGGGGTGCAGCGCCGCCGGTACCAGCATGATGTTGTCGATGCGGCTGTCGGTCGTATCGGCGGGGTCGGTGAGGTTGTCTATGCCCGAGGTGCAACCGCTGCGGTCGGTTGGAGCGTTACAGGGAGCGTCGCTTCCGTCGAACAGGGTTGTCCAACCGAGGGCCTCGAGCGTGAGTATGGCGGGCTCGCTGCTCGCCTGCTGGTCGCCCGCGCTACCCTTGTGGGCGTTGAAGTCAGCGCCCACCACGGCCGGGTGTCCGCTGGTGTGCGTGCGCGCCACGAAGTCGGCGAAGGAGGCTGCGTGCACATCGCGCTCGCTGTCATTGCAGAAGGCGCAGAGGTGGGCGGGGTATACGTCGAGTTGTCCCGCGGGCGACGAGACCACTACGCGGCCGAACACGCGGCGGTCGGGAAACGAGGTCACCAGGTCAATGTTGGGGAGTATCTCCCACTCCTCGGCCGACGCCGGCCAGCGACTGACCACCGCTTGCCCCGAACCGAAACCGTGTTCGGCGTAGAAGTAGGTGAGCCCGTGCGTTGCCGCGAGTTCAGCGACCAGGTCGGCGGCTGAACCGTTGGGTCCCAGTACCACCTCTTGCAGGGTCATCACGTCCGGATCCGCGGCCACGACCTGGGCTGCCAACAGGGTAATACGGTCGTCGATGTCATCGTAGCCCACAACACCCGAGCTTATGTCCTGCAGCATGTTCAGGTTGACCAGCCTGATCGCGAAGGGGAGCTCGGCCGTGCAGTCGGCTGCGCAGCCGTCGCCGTTATCGTTGTTGCCGTCGTCGCACTGCTCACCGGGTTCATTGATGAGCCCGTCGCCGCAGCCCTGTACCGACACGGTGGGCACGCAGAGCAGGCTCTCCTTTATTGCGTCGAGCTTTTCGTCGCCGAACTGGTTGGCGGTAAAGGTGTCGATTACCTTGGCGAACTTGGCCTGTCCTTTTACCCTCTTGGCCTGGTAGCAAAGCAGGTGCGCGTCGGAGTCCTTTATGCCCTCTCCGTTCTTGTCCACGGGCAGGCACAGTCGCTTGGGTTTCTTCAACTCGAGGTCGACCGGTTGATTGAAAGAGCTATCCACCTGCACGGCGGCCGGCACGGTGTAGCCGCGTGGCTTCTTAACCTTGTAGCACTTGAAGTGATCGACGTCATGGCTGAGGGGGTCGGGTGCCACGGGCGGTGCGGCACTGCTGGCGGTGGTGGGTACCATGAGCGACTCGGCCTTGACCGTGTCCATGAAGTACTCGGCAAACTGGTCGACCACCCGGTAGCTGCTCCTGCGTTCGTGTTTTGGCGAAGTCTTGGGAGCCTTGCCCTTGTAGCTTTCAAGGTGGGTGCTGTCGTCGGCGGGCGGGACCCCGCTCAGCGTCGCGGGCAAACAAAGCGACGCAGCTTTCTTGAGGTCGAGGGGATTAGTTTCAAAGTGGTCGTTGAGGGCCACCCCGGTAGCGCCGCCGAAGCTCGTGGACCCTTTTGACTTTTTCGCCTTGTAGCAGACAAAGGCGTCGGTGGCCGCCAGCGCATCGGTGGCGGACCACGGCTGCAGCTCGCTGCCGGGCAACGCTGCGAGCGCTGCCATACTAAGGGCCGCTGCCACGAGTGGCCGGCGGCCGGGGATGCTCGCTATCGTCTTCATGGGACGCTCCGGCCGGGGGGCACGAGCCCGCTCGGCCTTATAACCACGCGCAGCAAATCTACATTCTGTCAAGGGCAAAACCATGAGTCGTGGCACTGGTCCCAATTTCCCCGGGGCTGTGTCCTGCTGCGGCTAGCCCTTCCAATGGCCGCCACTGTTGACTAAAAAAGGGATTTAGGACCGTTTTCCCCCAGAGAAGGAGTATTGGACGCCAGATTTACAGATGAACAGCAGCTTCTGCGCGACAGCGCGCGCGGCTGGCTGGAGCGCGAATGTTCGATGGAGCTTGTGCGCTCGGTCCTGCTCGACGGCGAGGATGTTCCGGCCTCCTTTGGCCGGGGGCTCGCCGACATGGGCTGGAGCGGGTTGCTGGTTCCCCCCGAAAACGGGGGTGCCGGCCTGGGTGCGGTCGAGCTGGCGTTGCTGGCAGAAGAGATGGGGCGCGTGCTGGCGCCCGGGCCTCTAGTGGCCTCGAGTGTAGTCGGTGTGAGCGCACTGCTTGCGGCCGCGCAGCCTGGTGCCGACAACAGCAGCGCGGCATACGAACTTGCTGCCGCGGTGGCCGACGGTAGTCGCACCGTGGCCTTGCTGGGGCAGGGCGCGGCCGGGAGCCCAGATAGCCTGCGCTGCTCGCCGGACGGTGGCGGCTTCGTGCTCGACGGCGTGATCGAAGCCGTGCCGGGCGTTGGCGACGTTGGCAACTTGCTAGTACCCGTGTCGGTTGAAGACGCGCCAGCGTTGTTGCTTGTCGACGCAGGGATCAAGGGCCTGGAGATCACGCGGCACGACTACATAGACCGTGGTCGGCGGCTGTGTACGGTAGCGTTCGCCTCTGTGAAGGTCGACGCCGGCAGCCTCCTCGCTTCGGGCGAAAAAGCACTGGCCGCGGTCGCTCGCGCTTCTGATCTCGGTCGCGTCGCACTGGCGGCCGAAGCCTGTGGACTTGCGTCGCGCGTGCTCGAAATCACGGTCGACTACGCGAAGATGCGCGAGCAGTTTGGTCGCCCGATAGGCAGCTTCCAGGCCATACAGCACAAGTGCGCCGACATGCTGGTGGCCGTCGAATGCGCGCGTTCGGCGGCTCTTTACGCTGCCTGGGCTTGCGATGCGGGTGAGCCTCACGCCCACGTGTCTGCCTGTATGGCCAAGGCAGCGGCGTCGCAGGCAGCCGTCGAGGTGGCCGAGCAAGGCATACAGGTGCACGGCGGCATGGGTTTTACCTGGGCGAGTGACATTCACCTTTTTTTCCGCCGGGCAAGGGCGCTGTACCACGAGCTCGGCGACCCTTCCTGGTGCCGCGAGCAGGTGGCCCGCGCGATGCTCGACGTCGGTGCCTACAGCTGCGCGTCGCACGGCTGACACGCCCGGCGGGGTTCCATCAACCACCGCGCGCTGATAGCTATCAAAATGCGTCACGGCATGGTGGCGCAGGCCTGAACGAGGAGCCCGGAGAGCAGATGAGTGAAAAAGTAGAATCGAGTGGCCCGCTGCCGGCGGTGCCTTACATCAAGTTGCCAGAGGGCGCCGACCCCTACCTGGAAGGGCAGAAGTGCTCGTCCTGCGGGGCCGTGTACCTGGGCCAGCGCATGGCCTGCGGAAAGTGCTTTTCGCGCGACAAGTTCGAAGCTGTAAAACTTTCGGATCGCGGTACCCTGCACGTGTTTTCCATCGTGCACCGGTCGTTTCCAGGCGTGGAGGTTCCTTTTGTGTCGGCCATAGTCGACCTCGAGGGTGGCGGTACAGTGAAGGGCAACCTCGTTGGTGTTGAGCCCGATCCTGACTCTGTGGAGCTGGGCATGCCTGTAGATGTGTTTTTTGACGACGCCGGTCGCAAGGACGGCGACGGTAACAGTTACGTTTCGTATTTTTTCAGGCCGGCGGCCTGAAGGCAGCGCCGTTAACAAGGCGGCCGGCGCGAGCCGGGTAGAACAGGACAGACGAGGAACAAGATGGGTGACGTATATATTCAGGGCGTAGACATGATCCGCTTCGGGCGATTCCCCGATCGCAGCTTGCCCTCACTGGGAGCCGAGGCGGCGCTGCTGGCGCTCGACGACGCGGGCCTGAACATGGGCGACATACAGGCCGCGTGGTGCGGCAACCTCGGGCAGGCAGGCGGCATGGTAGGCCAGCGCGTTCTGCAGGAGATCGGTCAGACCGGCATACCGGTGGTCAACGTGGCCAACGCCTGCGCGACCGGTGCCACCGCCTTTCGCGAGGCCTGGATGGGGGTGAAGGCTGGCGTCTACGACGTCGTGCTGGCGGTTGGTGTTGAGCAGATGGGCCGTGGCCTGCTGGGCGGCGCGGGTGGCTCCAAGGGAATCTCGAAAGAGGGCCTGCTGGGGTCGGGCATCATGCCCTGCGTTTTTGCCGAGGCCGGCGTGGAGCACACGCGTAATTACGGCACCACCTTTGAGCAGTTTGCCAAGGTGTCGGTCAAAAATCACCATCACTCCACGATGAACTCCAAGGCCATGTACCAGAAGGAGACCCCGCTCGAAGACGTGATGGGCGCGGAGATGATCTCGTACCCCAACACCAAGCTCATGTGCTCGGTCAACGTTGACGGCGCGGCCGCGGCGGTACTGGTGTCGGAAAAGAAGGCGCGCGAGCTGGGCTCGGGGCGCGCCGTCAAGGTAAGGGCGTCGGCTCTTACCAGCGACCCTTACAGCGACCGCGATCTTGTGATGCCAGATATCAACACCTGCACCCGAAACGCGGCCGCGGTGGCCTACGAGATGGCGGGCGTCGGAGCGGACGACCTCGACCTCGTCGAGTTGCACGATTGTTTCGCTACCGCCGAGATTCTTCACTACGAAAACCTGGGACTGTGCAAGGACGGTGACGCCGGCCGCTTGATAGACGAGGGCGAAACGGCGCTGGGCGGACGCATACCGGTCAACGTTTCCGGAGGCCTGCTTTCCAAGGGACACCCCCTGGGGGCCACTGGCATAGCCAACATCTACGAGGTTTCTACCCACCTGCGCGGCGAGGCCGGCGCACGGCAGGTCGAGGGTGCCCGCCTGGGCCTGACCCACGTCATAGGGCTGGGCAGTGCCTGCGCGATTCACGTGCTGGAAAAACCTGCCTGAGAGACAAAACCGGCGCCCGGCGGATGTCCCGGGTCATAAAAACCGACTTTGCCCCCCGACCGGGGGGGCGTTGCTCTGGACAAGTGGCTGACGGCTGGGTTAACACTAGTGGGCCGCCCATATGCTGGTTTTTCTCTACAGGTTTCTTGCCGTTGTCTCGATCGGCTTCTTCGCAATCGCGCAGCCCTGGGCAGGCCCTCAGCTGGCTCGTGCGCACAGCGACAAACCAGAGGCTATCGTTCGCCTGGGCGAGCGCGTGGCTGACCATGACCTCCCCGCTCGCTACCGCGCAAGACAGTTGCTGAAGCGTGCGCGTTTTCATCGCGCCCGGGGCGAAGCCCGACAGGCACTGGCCGATCTCGAACTCGCGCGTGAGCTGGGATTGAAAGCACGCTCGGCCCGGGGTGAGCGTGGGCTCGTGTATGAAATACTCGGCGAGAACACAAAGGCGCTCAGTCGTCTCGACAGGTTCCTGGCGAAGGGCACACCCACCGTGGCCACTCTCAACGCCCGGGCTCGGCTGCTGGCCGCGGCCGGGCGCAAGCGGGACGCGCTGCGCGACTACGCGTCGTCGTTGCAGCTGGTACCCGATATCGTGGTTTTCGTCGCCCGCGGTAAATTGTTTGAAGAACTGGGCGACTACGACGCCGCCGTGACTTGTTATCGCGAAGGCATAGGCCGCTTGGGCAGGGCGGTACTGCTCGAGATGGCGCTGGTTCGCTCGGAGCTCGAGCGTGGAGAGGGCGTGGCGGCACTCAGGATCATTGACGATCCGCGGGCACCGGATCGCAAGGGTGCCGCGTGGAGCATACTGCGCTCGCGCGCACTTCAAATGGGCAAACGGACGGACGACGCATCTGCCGAGCTCGACCGCGCGCTGACCGAGGCGGGCCGGCGGGTAGCTATCCGCGACACTGCCATAAGCAGGCTGGATCGCGCGCGCGTGCACGAGGCAATGGGTAACGCCGTGGCCGCGAGGGCCGATGTCGAGGCGGCGCTGAAACTGGCGCCCGCGCTGCAACGCGCGCTGGAGATGAAATCGAGACTGGCCACCGTGGGTAAAAATACCGGCGGTGAAGAAGAGGGATGAGCACTATGAACATGAAGAACACGACAGGGTCTTTGCGCAGAAACATCAGCCGGGCCGCGGGGGCTATGTTGCCGGTACTGCTGGCAGTGGGGGTCGCGGCACTCGGCCTGCTTGCGGCGGCTGCGCCGGCGCAGGCGCAGCTCAACCGCGCCCCTTACCTGCAGGCCCTGTCGGGCACCTCGGCCACTATCTCCTGGCGCACCAGCACGCCGGAGGACAGCCGGGTACAGTACGGTTCGGCCCCGGGCCTGCTCAACAGCGAATCCACGCGCTCGGCGTCGGTCAAAACCCACGACATTTCGCTCACCGACCTCGTACCCGCCACGCGCTACTACTACAGCGTGGGCAGCAGCAGCACCGTACTCGCGGGCGACGACGCCGACCACTGGTTCGACACAGCCCCGGCCGCGGGCAGCGCGGCCCCGTTCACGGCCTGGCTCATCGGTGACTCGGGCAGCCTCAATATTTCGGGAGCGGGCATCAACCAGTTGATCATACGCAACCAGGCGTTGGCCTTCATGGGCGGTAACCCGGACCTGGTCCTTCACGCCGGAGACATCGCTTACCCCTGGGGTACGCTGACGGCCTTTACCAACAACTACTTCGGGGTCTACGCCGATATCCTGCGCAACCACGTGGGCTGGCCCACGCCTGGTAACCACGATGAGGTTTCGGTCACCGGATCGGACCCGGTGACCGAAACCGGCCCTTACTTCGAGGCTTTTTCGCCGCCTTCCGCCGGCCAGTCGGGGGGCGTGGCGTCTGGTACCGAGCTTTACTACTCGTTTGACTACGGCAACGCTCACTTCATCTCGCTGGATTCTCATTTCTCGGATGCCACGGCCAGCTCGGCGATGATGCAGTGGCTGTTCGAGGATCTTGCGGCGACCACGCAGTCCTGGTTGATCGCCTTCTGGCATCACCCGCCCTACACCAAGGGTACCCACGACTCGGACCTGTTCAGCGACGGTCAGGGCCGCCACCAGAACATGCGCGAGAATGCGTTGAGCCTGCTCGAAGCCGGTGGCGTTGACCTCGTGCTCACGGGTCACTCGCACGCCTACGAAAGATCCTTTCTCGTTAACGGCGTCTACTGTCCTTCCTGTGGCGCGGCGCCTGATCTCGCCACGCCCGACTTCGCTACTATCCTGGCTGCCGGCCACGTGCTCGACGCGGGCGACGGCAGTCCGGCCGGTGACGGCGCCTACTCCAAGTCACCGGGCTTGAACTCCAACGAGGGGGCGGTGCACATCGTAGCCGGTCACTCGGGCGGCTATCGCCTGGGCCTGGACTCCCTGCACCCGGTGATGTATTTCGCCGAGGACGTTGGCGGATCGGTGGTGCTGGATTTCAACGGCAGCTCGGTGACCGTGAGCAACATCCAGCAGGGCGGCGCGGTGAGCGACAGCTTCACGATCGTCAAGCACGTGGAGGCTTGCGCCCAGGATTCCGATTGCGATGACGCCAACACCTGCACCGACGACAGCTGCACGCTGCCGGCCGGCGACTGCGCGTACACGCCCAACAGCGCGAGTTGTTCGGACGGTGACGTGTGCAACGGCGTTGAGATCTGCGACGGGGCGGGTGGCTGCACCATAGACGTGGCGCCGTTGGTCTGTGGTGACGGCGACTCCTGCACGGTGGACCTCTGCGACGAGGTCACCGGTTGCGACAACGTACCGGTGGCGGAGTACAGCTGCCTGGATGCTGGTAAGCTCCAGTTCGCCGTGAGCGACAAGGATGACGACAGCAAGGACAAGCTCAAGTGGGCCTGGATAAAGGGCGAGGCCCTCACGGTGTCTGACTTCGGTGACCTCGACGAGGAAACGACGTATTCACTCTGCGTTTATGACTACCAGGGTGGCGCCGCTGTTTACTCCACGCAGCTCGACGTGGGTCCCGGGGCACCCTTTGCCAAGGCCGGCAAAAAGGGCTGGAAGTACAAGGACAAGCTGGGAGTGGCCGATGGCTTGTCTAAGATAAAGATGGGATCGGGTGCCGCCGGCAAGTCGAAGATCATAATGCTGGCCAAGGGCGCAAACGTGCCGCTGGCGGCTTCATTTTCTGCCGAGGCCATGTTCGCGGCTGACACCCAGCTCGGGGTGGGGCTGATCAACAGCGACGGCCAGTGCTGGGGATCCGTGTTCACCGCTGCCGACGTAAAGAAAAACACCGCCTCGACGTTCAAGGCCAAGCAGTAGACGGGTTCAGCCGTCTAGGCCGAAGAACAGGCGCGCGGCGTTACCGTGCAGGTAGGCGGCGAGTGTACTGTCGTCCAGCTGCAGGCGGCGGGCTTCTTCCACGCATCGGCCGATCGGGATCGCCGGGTGGTCGCTGGCAAACATGACTTTGCCCGGCGCGCGCTTTTCCATGAAGACCAGCAGTTCGGTGGGCAGGTATTTCGGCAGGTAAGCCGAGGTCATCATGTACAGGTTCGGGTACTTGAGCATCAGCCGGCAGGCAACACCCCACCAGGGGTCGGCGCCGTGCGCCATCACCAGCTTGAGATCAGGAAAATCCAGGCACACCCGGTCAAGGTGCAGTGGGTCCTGGCAGGCCGCGGGTGCGGGCGGGCCGGGTATGCCGGTGTTGATGGTAAGCGGCAGGCCGAGCTCGACGCACTTGCTGTACACCGGGTAGTAAACCGGGTCGGTGGGCGGCAGGTCAAAGTAGAACGGCGTGATGCGGGCCAGTACCAGCGGCTGCGACGCGGCCATCGCCGCCAGCTCGTTCACCGTTTTCATCAGCCGGCGGGGGTCCAGGTGCACACCCAGGGCGAAGCGGTCGGGCTGTTTTTCGACGAAGGACAGAACGTGGGCCGAGGGTTTGCTGACGTCGGTGGTCAGGATGGCCCGCTCCACACCCAGCTCGTCCATGGTGGCCGTCATCTCTTCTATGCTGTAGTCGCGGAAGAAATCGTCGCCCTGCTTGAAGTATTTTTCGGCGACCTCGAGCAGGTAGTCGGGCGTCCCCAGCTCCGACATGTTTACGTTGACCCAGGCGTCTATTACCCGCTTCATCACGTCACGGCTCCCTCGCTGAAAAACTGGGCCATCCACTGCCTGTAAACCGACAGCGGGCCGTCGGCTTCGCAGAGCAACGGCCGGCGGTGGTAGCGCTTGTGTTCCCAGATGACGATGTCCTGGGCCATCTGTTTTTCAAGATCGCGGATTATGGAGGCGCCGATTCCCTCGATGATCTTGTCGTCGCCACCGGCCTTTATGCTGTAGGCGAAGCTCACGTCGGTGAGTTCATCGTCTATGGGGGTGGCGGTGTTGATCATCAGGGTTTCGAGTTCTCCGTGCACGCGCACGACCTGGAAGCCGGGGCCGTGGTCGTCGGTGTCGATGCCGCCGTCTATCTGGCCGCGGGGAGTCGACATCTTCATGCGCGAGCGGCACTTGAGAAGGTGGCCCTCGACCTCGGCAGTGGTGGCCGGTTGCGTAGCGGTGCCGTGCACGTATTCGAAGTGCACCTGGTCGACAGAGTTTTCGTTCATGTCGAGCCAGTGGCTCTTGATGGTCCACCTGCGTACCACCAGCGGAGTCCAGTCTGCTGACTCCAACTCGGGCAGGGTCGGGATTTCAAAAGAAGGCGGGAGCCCGGCGTCGTGGTGCCAAACCATGATGATGCCGTTGCTCTCGGCCAGTGGCCAGCAGTGGATGCGGGCCCGTGGCGGAATGTGATCGCTGTAAGGAATATTGCCGCAGCTGCCGTCGGCCATCCACAGCCAGTTGTGAAAAGGGCAGCGTATGCCCGAACCCTCGACCTTGCCGCCGTGGCCAAGGTGAGCACCCAGGTGGGGGCAGTAAGCGTCCACCGCGTGCGCGCCGCCCTCCTCGTCGCGGTAGAGCACCAGCTCACGGTCGAGCAGCGACAACGGCAGCACCTGGCCGGCAGCGAGTTCGTCGGAGTAGGCCAGGCGAAACCAGCCGTTCGCTACAGCGGGAAAGGGGAAGCGACTATCGTCGGAGGTCAATTTTGTGGTGGTCATCGTCTTGGCAGCCCCAGTACTCGGTTTGCAATTATGTTGCGCTGGACTTCAGACGTGCCAGCGTAAATGGTCGCGGCGCGCGACCACAGCAGTTCGTAGGCCCAGTAGCCCTCGTCCACCGCGTCGGGGTCGCCTGCGGGAATCATCGCCCGCGGCCCCAGCAGGTCGATGGCGGCTGACTTGACCTCCTGGTCGAGCTCGCTCCAGAGGATCTTGAGCGTGGAGCCTTCGGCGCCCGGCACGCCACCGGCGTCGAGCGTGCTCGCGTGTCGCCAGGCCGACATGCGCAGTATCATCATGCGCCCGGCGAAATCGGCCAGCCGCTGTCTCACCAGCGGATCGTCGGCCGCGCGGCTGCCGTCTGCGCGCGGCTCGCGGGCCGTCTGCGCCAGCCTGTCCAGCTGCAGGGCCAGTCGAGCGTGTTGCGAAGAGCTGCCGCGTTCGTGGGCAAGGGTAGTCATGACCACGTTCCACCCCTGGTGAAGCTCGCCGACCAGGTTCTCCCTGGGCACGCTCACCTGGTCAAAAAAAACTTCGTTGAACCACTCGTGGCCGGTCATCTCCTTGAGCGGTCGCACCGTGATGCCGGGGCTGTTCATATCGACCAGCAGGAAACTCAGCCCGCGGTGCCGTTTGGATTCGGGATCAGTGCGTACCACGAGGATGCACCACTGCGAGTGGTGGGCGAAACTGGTCCAGGTTTTCTGGCCGTTGACGACGAAGTGGTCGCCCTCGAGATCGGCGCGCGTTCTCAGCGACGCGAGGTCGCTGCCGGCGCCGGGCTCCGAGAATCCCTGGCACCATATATCTTCGCCCTTGAGCACGGGCTCGAGGAAGCGGCGCTTCTGCTCGTCGCTGCCGCAGGCGATCAGTGTTGGGCCAACCAGTGCCGCACCCACCGACATGTTGATCATGTTGGGAGCGTCGGCCAGCGCGTACTCTTCACCGAAGATCATGCTCTCGGCCACGCTCGCGCCGCGGCCGCCGTATTCGCTGGGCCAGTCGAGCCCGGCCCAGCCGCCCTCGTAGAGCTTGAGCTGCCACTGCTTGAGAAAGGTCACAAGTGCCTCGGGATCGTCGGGTTCGCGCACGGTCTTGCCCCAGCCAGCGGGCAGGTTGTCGGCCAGCCACTGCCTTAGTTCGGCTCGGAAGGCCGCCTGTTCGGGGTTGTCGTGCAGGTCCATCGTTTTACTGCGCTTTTTTACAGCGTGCGGGCTGGCCTGAGGCGGGTGAGGGTGGCCAGCGCCAACCCATTCAAGGTGGCAAACAGGGCAAAGGCAAGGGTGTAGCTCCCGGAGAGGTCAAAAATCGAGCCCGCCAGCCACGAACCGAGCACGCCGGCCGGAAAAAGCGTGAACATCAGCGCGCCGTATATACGCGCGAGGTGCTGCTGGCCGAAACAGTCGATAAGTGCCATCGGCATCACCACGTTCTCGGCGGCCGTGGCCACGCCGTGGGTAAGAAGGAAGGCGAGCAGCATTGCGGGGTGGGCCGCGCCGAGCAGCAGCAGCGAGGCCAGCGTTATGAGTGCGAAGTTGGCCAGCAGTACGCTGCGCGCTGGCAGGCGGTCGGCGAGCAGGCCGACGGCGAGCTTGCTTCCCACGCCCAGCGCCACTGCCAGTCCAAGGCCGGCGGCGGCGCGGGCGTCGTCGTAGCCGATGTCTCCCAGGTAGGCGACCAGGTGCTGGTTGACGGCCAGGTAGTAAAAATAAAAACTGAACAGCGCCCAGGCGAATATCCAGAACGCGGGCGTTCGAAGCGCTTCGGGAAGGTCGACTCCACCTGTAGCGTCGGCTCTTGTTGTGCTGCCCGCTGTTGCGTCGCCGCCAGTCGGGTTGATGTCGGTGTGGGTCTCGGGCGAATCAACCGGCCGGTCGCGGACGGCGAAAAGCGCAAAGGGGAGGATAATCGCGGTGGCGCCGACGCCTATCCACCACACCGCCTCTCGCCAGGAGTACGCGGCTGCCAGATGGTCGGCCAGGATAGGAACCAGTGCGCCGCCAGCGTTGGAGCCAACGTATACGAAGGCCAGCGCCAGTCCGCGATTGCTGCTCACCCAGCGCGAGGTGACGGCACCAACGGCGACATCGCCGCAGCCGGCCAGCGCCAGCCCGAACATCGCCGTGTAGAGGTAGAACTGCCACAGGTTCTGTACCGTGCTGAACAGCATCAACGACCCGCCCAGGAGCAGGACGGCCGACGACAAGACCGCCCGGGCACCGGCGCGTTCGACCATCTGGCCAACCAGTACCTGTCCACCGCCCATGGCGAGCAGCAACGGCGCCGCCGACAGGGAGAAAGCCGCTCGCGACCATTCGAACTCGGCCACGATGTGCTTGAGCAGGGCGCCAAAAATATATCCGCAGCCCAGGCCTGCCTGGCACATGAAGCAGCCCAGCAGCACCGCCGCCAGTGTCGCCCTGTTATTAGTCCTGTTCACTGTGGGTAACGGCTGGTCAGCAGGGACGCTTACGCGAGCACACCCTGTTCGGCCAGCTCGTCGATTTCGTCCTGGCCAAGGCCCAGCACCTCGCGCAGCACTTCGCTGCTGTGCTGTCCGAGATCGGGGCCCGGCTGCTCAATCTTCGCGGGCATGTCGCTCACGGTGAAGCCCACGCGTTCGAGCGCGAGCTCTCCCAGGCTCTCGTGCTCAACTCGCGTAAAATAACGGCGGGCGGCCAGTTGCGGGTCGTCGTCAAGCCGGGCCAGGTCCATGACCACTGCCGCCTCGATACCGGCTTCCTGGAGCTCGCGCGAGAGCTCGTCGGCGTCGCGCGTTGCCGTGTACTCCTGCAGGCAACGATCTAGTACGTCGGCCTGCTCGAGGCGCAGCTCAAGCTTGTCGAGGCCTTCTTCCATCATCCAGGCGGGGCGGCCCAGTAACTCGCGCAACATTTTCCAGCGCACGTCGTCGAGCACGGCCACGGCAATCCAACGGTCGTCGCCCTTGCAGCGGTAGACACCGTGCGGCGCCATGCGCTGGTCACTATTGGCTCGACGCTCGAGGTTTTCGTTGTTCGCACTCTGGCGCACTACCAACTCGGAGAGGCTGTATACCGCCGTTTCTATTTGCGAGAGGTCAATGCTGCAGCCTTCGCCCGTGCGCCGGCGCCGTAGCAGGGCGGCTGACAACGCCACGGCCAGGTAACGCGGTGACAGCGAGTCGGTTATCGTGGCCCAGGGGCCGTGCGGTTCCATTCCCGGTTGGCCGGTGAGCTGGTTGAAACCGGCGATGGCCGAGCCCTGGCCTCCAAAACCGGGGTAGTTGCGCTCGGGACCGGTGGCGCCGAAGAGGCTGCTGCTGGCCACGACGACCGCCGGGTTGCGCGCGCGTATGGCGGTCGCGTCCATGCCCCATTTTTCCATAACGCCAGGGGCAAAGTTGTTTATGACCACGTCGGTACGCTCGATGAGTCGCCAGGCCAGCTCGCGACCTGCCTGCTCGGCCATGTTGAGGGCGAGGCTCTTCTTGTCGGCGTTGAGCAGCACGAACATCGGCGAGTTGTCCAGGGCTTGCTCGCCGCCGCGGTTAAGGTAGCGCAGGAAGTCGGGTCGCGCGCGCGATTCGATCTTGACCACGGTGGCGCCCTGTTGCAGGAAGTAGCGGCTGGCCATGGGGCCGGCGGCGCCCGAACCGAACTCGAGAAAGAGCAGGTCCTTGAACACGCCGCCCGCCGTCGTGTTGTTGTTCACGCTACGCCCTCGTCCATGAGTAGTTGGCGCTGTTCGTCGGACAGATTGAGTTCGTCGAGAATGGCCGGGTTGTGTTCGCCCGGCAGGGGCGCGCGTCGCAATCCCGCACGGCTACCACCGAGCATGGCAAACAGGGCGGGGTGCTCGACTGACGCCCCGAGCCGGGGGTAGTCGATGGTCACGAACATCTCGCGGCTGCGAAGCTGTGGCTGGGCGAGTATCTCGCTGGCCCCGTTGCAGGGGGCCAGCAGCACGCGGCGCTTGAGCGCCTGCTGGTACAACTCGGTCATGGTCATGGTCGAGAAAAACTTTTCGAAGGCGGCTTCCACGCCTCGAAGCTCCTCGCCATCCACGGCGCCCGGGTCCCAGCTGTCCCAGTCCTGATCGCGCAGGGTGGATGCGAGCTTGCCGCACTCTTCCATCCAGCTGCAGACCGCGCGCAGGTTGGCGGCGCGGGCAGGCCCGCCGCGCAGGCCGAATGATATCCAGCCGTCCGCGGCGCGCCATATCTCGCGACTGGCACCGGTGCGCGCTCCACTGCGCTGACCGCGGCCACGTCCCAGCGCTTGTTGACCGGCCGCGGTAATGAGGGTGGCCAGCTGGCATTCCTGCATCGACAGGTCCACGAGTCGTCCGAGGCCGTCGGATTCGCGCGCGTGCAATGCCTGCAGTGTCCCCACCACGGCCTCGGGCGCGGCGTGGTAGTAGGACGAGGGCATGCTGCAGCGCAGGGGCGGCCCCTCGGCGTCGCCGGTCATCCAGGCGTTACCACCCGAGGCGACTACCACGAGGTCGTGGCCGTCGTCACCGGCGCGCGGCCCTTCGAGTCCGAACGGTGTTATCGAGCAGCACACCAGCCGGGGAAAGTCGGCGTGCAGGCGCGGCCAGTCGAGGCCCATGCCCTCGGCCCACGCGACGCCCAGGGAGAGCAGCAGCACGTCGGTTTTTTCGAGCAAGGCATTGAGCACCTGCATGCCCGCCGGGTGACGCAGGTCGAGGGCGAGCGAACGCTTGCCGGTGTTCATGGCCAGCCAGGGAAGCGAGGCTTCGGGCTTCTCGACGCCGCCCAGCCAGGGGCCGTACGCGCGCTCAGGGTCGCCAGCGGGCGGCTCTATCTTGGTGACCTCGGCGCCGAGGTCGGCCATTATCTTGCCGGCCAGGAATCCGCGTTCGTCGGTGAGCTCTGTAACGCGCAGGCCAGCCAGCAGCTGCGCTTCCTCGGCCGCGGGGTTTTCCCGGGGCCTTGTCACGCCACGCTTCCCTGCCCGCGCAGCACGGTAATTTCATCTTCGTTGAGTCCGAGTTCGCCCAGCAGCTGGTCGCTGTGCTCTCCCAGCAAGGGAGAGGGCGAGTGCAGCTCGGCGGGGGTGCCTTCAAAGCGGGCCACTGGCCCCGGCACGCGCATGGGCCCGCAGTGGGGGTGCTCGATTTCCTGCAGCAGGCCATTGGCAAGGATCTGCGGGTCGTCGATGAGCTGCTCGCTGGTGTTGATCGGCGCGCAGGGCACGCCCTCGGCCTCCAGCCGGGCCAGGAAATCAACGCTGGGCTGGGTCCTGGATACCTCCCTGATGGCCGCAGACATTTCGGCGCCGTGCTCCATGCGCGACTGCAATTCGGCGAAGCGTGGGTCGTTGACCAGTTGGGGTTTGTCCAGGGCGCGGGCGAGCCCGGCGAATTCTTCGTCGGAGATGGCCAGTACGGCAACCCAACCGTCGGCAGTGGGCTGGGCGTCGAGCAGGTCGGCCAGCGGTGCGGGTGCCGACACTCCGTCTCCCAACCAGCTGCGGTCCTGCATGACGTCGGGCCACAGGAAGGCGACGCTGGCATCGAGCATGCAGAGTTCGAGTTGCTGTCCACCGGCGCCGCGTTCGCGCGCAAACAAGGCGGCCGAGATGGCCTGGGCCGCGTAGATGGCCGAGGTCTTGTCGCAGACTATGTTGTGCACGAACTCGGGGCGGCCGTCGCGGCCCTGGCTCGCCGCCATGCCCGACAGGGCCTGGATCACGAGATCGTACACGCGCTGGTCGGCGCGCGGTCCGCTGCTGCCAAAGCCGCGTATCGACGCGTAGACCAGTTCCGGGTTGACGGCCAGCAGCGCTTTGTAGCCCAGGCCCATGCGTTCGGCCACGCCGGGGCGAAAGTTTTCTACGACGACGTCGGCGGTCTTTACCAACTCGAGCGCGAGCTCCAGTCCGCGCTCGGAGGAAAGATCAATCGCTATCGAACGCTTGTTGCGGTTGATGGTGTTGAAGATGGCCGACATGCCGGCGCGCGAGCAGCCGATGTAGCGAATGAGGTCTCCGGAGCCGGGCTGTTCGACCTTGATCACGTCTGCGCCCTGGTCGGCCAACAGGCTGGTGGCCATGGGCCCCGACACCATGGCCGAGAAGTCCAGAACGCGAACCCCTTGCAGGGGACCACCGGGGGTTTTGTGTTTTCCAGCCACGTCGGGCGTGATACTAACACGCGTCGCGCCAGTGGCCACCCCGGCCGGTGGGGCGCGGGAGCCTGAAGATGGAAACAAGTCCGCTATTTGATCTGCAGGGTAAGACGGCGCTGGTCACCGGCGGTGGCCGTGGCATAGGTGCGTGGGCGGCCGCGGGGCTGGCAGAGGCCGGGGCCGACGTATTCGTGGCCTCGCGCAAGCTCGACAACTGTAGTGCCGTTGCCGAGGAGCTGGCCGGCCGAACCGGCCGCAGGGTAGAGGCACTGGAGTGCAACCTGGTGGAAGAGGGCGCGCCGGCGGCCCTGGTCGACGAGGTGATAGCCCGCTCGGGCCGCCTGGACGTGCTGGTCAACAGCGCGGGCATGGTGTGGTCGGCTCCCACGCTGGACTACCCCGAGCAGGGCTGGGACCGTGTCTTCGCACTGAACGTAAAAGCACTGTGGCTGGTGTCGCAGGCGGCAGCCCGCCACATGGTCGGTGCGGGCGTGGGCTCTATCATTAACATCAGCTCGATTTCGGCCATGCGCGGTTCGCGCGAGGTCATACAACCGGTGTTGGCCTACAACGCCAGCAAGGGCGCGGTCGAGTCGCTCACCCGCGACCTCGCCGTCAAGCTGGCCGACAAGGGCGTGCGCGTAAACTCGATAGCGCCGGGGCCGTTTGCGACCGACATGATGCGCTACCTCGACGACTCTCCCGAACTCAAGCAGCAGTTCACCGACACGATTCCGCTGGGCCGCCTGGGGGGCGAAGCGGACATCAAGGGCGTGGTGGTGTTCCTGGCATCCGAGGCGGCCGCGTTTGTGACCGGTTCAACGCTGGTGGTTGACGGTGGTATGCTCGCCGTCGACGCGTTTCCCGCCCCGCGCGCTTAGCGGCGAGTGTAACGGTGGCCGGCGATGTCGGTGCCGCCGTCGGCCGACAGCCGCGACAGCGCGAGTTCCTTGAGCGGTTCCACCTTGAGCTTGCTGCTGCCTGTGTACTCGGCTTCGTGAGGGGCCAGTACCACCACGGCGCGCGGCACCTTGTAAGCCGATAGTCGCTCGCGCAGCCAGGCGCGCAACTGTTCGCCGTCCAGCTCGGAGCCGTCGACCGGCACCGCGACCAGCACCAGGGCTTCACCCAGAGAGGGGTGGGGCAGGCCCAGCGCGGCGCTGGTCTTGAGCCCAGCGAAACCCGCCGCGACTTCTTCCACCTCGGCCGGAGACACATTGGCGCCCCCGGTTTTGACCAGGCCCGTCAAGCGGCCCGTCCAGCGCAGCAGCCCGTCGTCGTCGATCCAGCCACCGTCGCCGGTGTGAAACCAGCCGTCACGGTCAAACACCAACTCGCGTTCTACCTTGTAATAGCCTCGCATCATGGTGGCTGCGCGCAGGATTATTTCGCCGCGTTCACCATCCGCCAGCGCGGCACCACTGTCGGGGTCCACAATCTTCAGCTGGTTGCCCGGCAGCACGGCGCCACTGCTGGCGCTGCGCAGCTCGGCCGGGGCCGACGCGGGCAGCGAGGTCGCCACGGTAAAGGTTTCGCTCAGTCCATAGGCCCCGTAGGTTCCCCAACGGTCTTCGTTGAGCCCGGCCAGGGGGGCGAGCGGCGAGCTGAATTCTATGTAGCGCAAGCTCGAAAGATCGTGGCCGGCCGCGGAGTCGTGCTCGGCCATGGATTTTTCCTGGTGCGGCCAGGCGTGCAGCGTCGTGATCTTTTCACGTTCTATGGTCGCCAGGGCGGCGGCCGGGTCGAAGACCTCGGACGTGTACAGCCGTGCGCCGGCTGCGAGCGAGGCGCCCAGCGACATGGCAATACCGGCTGTCCAGAAAAACGGCTGCGCAGTGAGCACCCTGTCGCTGTCGTCAAGGGCCATGTACTCGGCAAAGCGCCACGACTGCACGACCGGAGCTCGATGTTCGTGCAGTACGCCCTTGGGCCGGGCCGTGGTGCCCGAGGTATAGATGATCATTGCTTCGTCGGCCGGGGTGACCTCGGCCGACAGCTGGTCGAGCAGCCCGTCGTTTACGATGCTGCCTGCCGTGAGCAGTGCGTCCATGGACGCTGTAGCGTGGCAGTACACCGACCTGAGCAGGGGCAGGTCGGGGATGCGCAGCGAGCCGTTCTGGCTCTCTCGCAGCTGGTCGTAACGGGCCAGCATTTCATCGAGGTAGTGGTTGCCCGCGAGCGATTCCTGCATGAGCAACACCGCCGAGTCGGAGTGGGCAAGGATGTACTCGCGCTCGTCGGGGGTGGCGAAGGTGTTCACGGGTACCAGCACGCCACCCGTCATGGCCACCGCGAACATGGCTTCAACCCAGGCCGGGCCGTTGCCCATGAGCAGCGCTACGCGGGTGCCCTTGCCGACTCCCGCGGCTACCAGGCCTCGGGCCAGGGCGCGGCTGCCCGCACGCAGTTCGTCGAAATTCAGCGCGGCGTTTTCGCCCACCAGGGCCACGCGCTCTCCGTGCAACGAGCAGACGTCCTCGAGAAAGCACGGCAGCGTGTAGCGTCCGGCGTCCGCTTGCAGGGCGAGTTGGAGATCAGCGACGTCGGCCAAGACAGTCGTCCCGCTCAGGCGGCCGGAAGTTTGTCGGTGGGCAGGCGGAGCTCGGCCGTGCCGTTGGCCATGATGCTTCCGTCCTGGTTGGTCATGGTCACCTGCACCGTTGCGAGCGGTTGACCGCTGGATTCTTCTTCTTCGACCTCCAGAACTTCGCCTTCCAGGTAGGTGACGTCGCCTACCAGCGCGGGCGAGCGGAACTGCATGCGACTGTGCACGATGTCGCTCCACTCGCCGGCCCAGTTGGCCAGGTAGTCGAGTATCCACGCTCCCATCGAAGCGCCGTAACCATAGCTGCGCGGCATGCCTATGAGCTGCGCGTAGCGGTCCTGCACGTGGCCGCGGGAGGGCCCGTGGTAGAGCCCATCGGCAAGCGTTGGGTCGGTCTTGGCCGTTTCGCGGTCACGGGTCATTTCGGGTAGCCAGCCGGCGTCCCACAGGCCGGTGGGGCCGCTGTCGTAACCGAACGCTCCCCAGACCGTCATCAGGTACGACCTCCATTCGGTGGTGAAGCTGGCCACGCTGTGTGGGCCCAGTGGTCGCTGGGGCAGGCGGTCGCCCTTTTTTACCCCCAGGCGCCGGTCGTGGCCGAGCTCGAGGAAGCTCTGGTAGTACTCGATTTTCTTGTCCTGCAGCTCGTCGAGTTCCTCGTCGCTCCAACTCCGTTCCTTGCCGCCCATGAACTCGCCGCGCTCGCGGGCCACATCGGCCCGGTAGCGTATCGAGGTAGACCGTTGCTTGCAGATTAACGTGCCGTCTTCGGCGAGGTACTCGGTGTCGCCGCGTGAAAACATCGTGGGCCCGGCAAACTTTGTTTCGGTTACGCGGTAGTCGTGCAGCTTGCGCTTCTGCCGGACACGGTCGCCCAAGCCGATGCGTGGCCCTTCGAACCACCACTCGTCACCGCCAAAGAGCATGTGCGTGCCGGCGATCGCTCCCTGTATTGCCGGGGCAGCGCCGTGGCTGTCGTCGGTGCACACGGCGAAAGACTGGGGAGCCATGATGCGGCCGAAGCGGCTGGCGGCCGCGTATTCTTCGTCGAGGTAGAGCGGGTTGGGATTCTGCATGGCCTGCTCCCAACGCCTGAAATCGTTGATGCCCAGCGGGTCCTTGAGCACCCCGCAGCCCAGGTCGACACCCACCCAGCGGTCTACGTCGCTGGTATCAAACTCGATTTCTTTTATCGCTTCTTTGTCTTTGTCGCTCAACTGGCCAGGGCTCCTTGTGGCACCCCCCGGGAGGGGGGCCGAACGTTCAACGCTTACGGGTATATCGTCGGGCAGACTGTGGCCAGCCCGCAGCCCCCGAGTGTTTTTCCCTTGACACCGGTGGGGCTGTCTGAGACTGTCTCAGACTGTTCCCGGGGAGGCTGTTATGGTCAAAATACCGAGTTGTTTTAAAGGTCTGTTTGTCGCGGCATTGTTCCTTCTCGCGCCGCTTGCTTCGGCGTCAGCAGCCAACGCCGATAGCCTGACAGCGGCGCTGGCTCGCGCGGCAGCTGACGACAGGGTAGGGCAGGGCGTGATAAGCGGGTTGACGCGCGCGTCTTCGCTTCGCGTGATGGTAGCGTTCTCTCTTCCCGGTGGAGCCGTTGCTTCGCGCATGGCAGCGGACGTGCGCAATCGCGAGGTCGGCACCGCGCGCGAGAGAATGCTGGCGCGTATTCCCGTGGCCGAATTCCAGTTGCTGCGAAGTTTCGAATCGGTCAACGCGGTGGCTGGGCAGGTCTCGGCCGCTGGCGTTGCCCGCCTGCTCGACGATCCCAACGTACTGCGCATAGACCTCGACGAAGGCGGAAGCGGCCACCTGCTGCAGGCCCTGCCCTTGATGGACATCGATCTTGTGAAGGCCAGCGGCTGGACGGGAGCCGGCGTGACGGTCGCGGTACTCGACAGTGGATATGACACCGACCACGCCGACCTGTCCGACGACCTCGTAGACGAAGTCTGCCGTTGCAGCGGTGGTGGCGGTTGCTGTCCTGGCGGAGGCAGCACCCAGTCGGGCAGCGGCTCAGCCGAGGACGACAATGGCCACGGCACCAACGTGTCGGGTATCATAACTTCCAAGGGTGCCCTGACACCCGCCGGGGGTGCCCCGGACGCCGATATTGTCGCGATAAAAGTGATCGATAGTTCGAACTCGTTCTGCTGTACTTCGGACGTGATCGCAGGCCTAGACTACATCATCAACAATCGTCCCGAAGTTGACATAGTGAACATGAGCCTGGGGACGAACGCGAAGTTCAGTGGTTCCTGCGACACGGCCGCCGCCTCCACGATCGCCTTTGCAACGGCGATAGACACACTTCGAAGCGCCGGTGTCATAACCTTCGTGTCGGCGGGCAACGAGGGTTTGGGCACACAGATGTCAGCGCCGGCCTGCGTGACCAATTCGGTGGCGGTGGGCGCGGTATACGATTCGAGCATGAGTTCGGCGGTCTTCAGTGACTGCAGCGACGTCCCGGCGGTGGCTGACCAGGTTGCCTGTTTCAGCAACAGCAACTCCACCACCGACCTGTTTGCCGCCGGTGCGTTTACGACCTCTACCGGGATGGGCGGTGGCTCGTCGACCTACGCCGGGACCTCGATGGCCTCGCCGGCCGCAGCGGCCTGCGCGGCCAACCTGCTGGAGGCCGTGCCCGCTGCGACCCCCGCCCAGCTGGAAGTCGCGCTCGAGTCTTCGCCGGTGTCTGTCACCGACTCGACCAACGGCTTGTCGTTTCCCCGCGTTGATTGCGACCACGCGCTCGCGGTCATGACCCTGACCCTGGATCACTACCTTTGCTACAAGGGAGCGGCCAAGTGGTCAGGCACGGTCAGCCTGGTCGACATACTGGACGGACCCGCGTCGTTTGACGTCAAGAAGTCCAAAGGCCTTTGCACTCCAGCCAACAAGAACGGCGAGGGTGTGCTCGACGCTGACACCCACCTGCAGGTGTTCAATCTCAAGGGCCCGCACCTGCGACGGGCAGGCGTGAGAGTGAGCAACCAGTTCGGCAGCTATCTCTACGATACCGTCAAGACCAAGTTGCTTATGCTGCCCGCGGGCAAGAGCCTGGATTCGGCGGTCGTGCCCTCGTTTCCCGGCCCCCTGGACGTGGTCACCGACCACTACCGTTGCATGAAGGTCAAGGCCAGCAAGGGGGCAGTGAAGTTTCCCAAGGGCGTCACCGCTTCGGTGGTCGACCAGTTCGGCAGCAGGGCGGTCGCGATAAAAAAACCGTCGCTGCTCTGCGTGGCCACTGACAAGAATTCAGAGGGCATGAGCAGCCCCGACGAGCACCAGCTCTGCTACAAGATCAAGCCCGACATCGCGCACCAGGCAGAAGGAGTGTTGGCGGCGAACCAGTTCGGCGAGTTCCTGTTCAAGAAGCTGGCCAAAGAAAACGTGCTGTGCGTACCGTCGATCGTCGTGCTGCCCGAGCAGTGACGTCGCCCGGCCTGTGGCCAATGCTGAACTGAAGGCCTATGCTGGTGCCATGAGATTTTCGCACCTGGGTATATGCGTGAGCGATCTGTCGGCGGCGCTGGCGTTCTACGGAGATTTGCTCGGATTCGAGCAGGTGTCGGTTTTTGAGACTTCGGGTGACCCGCCCTCACAGCTACTGGGCCTGCCTGAGTGCAGTCTCGAGGCGGTCTACCTTCGGCGCGACGGCGTCACGATAGAGCTGCTCAAGTTCGAGGAGACCGAGAAATCAGCAGATCCCTTGGGCCGTCCTATGAACCGGCCTGGCTTGACCCACTTGTCGCTCAGGGTTGGCGACCTGCACGCTACGCTGGACGATTGTCGCCGGCGCGGTGTGACCGTACTCGAGGAAACCCTTGTTTTCTTTGAGGAATTTTCTGCCGGGGCGGTTTTTATACTTGACCCTGATGGTGGCCGGGTAGAGCTCGTACAGTCGCCGGGCCCCGAGGATCTGCTACCGGGGCAGGGTGGCTGATGGCGGGGCCGGATCCCCGCGGTTTGACGTGAGCTGTGTCCGGTGCCACTCTTGAGCCTGGCAATTCAAACAGGTACCCCGCAATTCATACCTTCAGACCGCGACGGTCCGAGCGGGGCCGATCGTCACAATCACTGTTCGGAGATCATTCATTCTAATGGCAAAGAAGCTTTACGTAGGGAACCTTTCTTATAACACCGACGACGCGAGCCTCGAGGCGGCCTTCAGCGCCGACGGACGCTCGTGCCTCAGCGCGCGCGTCATAACTGATCGCGACACCGGCCGCTCACGCGGTTTCGGCTTCGTTGAGTTCGACGACGATGGCGACGCCCAGGCGGCGATGGAGGCCATGGACGGCCAGGACCTCGATGGCCGCACCTTGCGCGTCAACGAAGCCAACGACAGACGCTGATATCTCGGTAGCGGTCCGGCGTGGTGTCAGTACTACGCCGGACCGCTACCTTTTTCACTTTCGCTTACGCCCGCGCTCTAGAGACCGAGTCCCAGGCCCTGCCTGGCGACGATACCCCTCATTATCTCTGAGCTACCTCCACCTATGCTTTCCCAGGTAGATACCAGGTAGAGCAATTCCGGACGGCTGCCGTGCAACAGGGCTTCGGGACCTCCCAGTTCGACCAGGGCTCGGGCTATGGCCTGGCAGGCATCGGTGTGTGCCACCTTGTTGGCCGCCGCTTCGACGCCAGCAGGCTGCCCCTTTTCCATCAGCGCCAGCACGCGTAGTGCGTGCACGCGTGCTTCTTCTACCAGCAGAGAAAGCTCGGCCACGCGGTGTCTGACCAGGGGGTCGTCGGCCAGTCCGCGGGAACTGAACCAATCAATTGCCTCGGCCAGGTCGCGCTGCAGGCGGCCGGGGGGAAACTGTATGTGGCGTTCGTCTGCCAGGGCTTCGCCCATTATGGCCCAGGCCCCGTTTTCGGGGCCGACCCGGCGATCGGCAGTGACGTGGACGTCCTCAAGAAAAATCTCGTTGAGAGAGTCGCCGTCTATTATGGGGATGGGCTTCACGCTTACACCCGGCGCGTCGAGGTCGACGATGAACAGGCTCAGCCCGCGGGCCCGGTCATCCTGCTCACCGGTGCGCGCGAGCAGCCACAGGCAGTCCATGTCGTCGGCGTAGGACTGCCAGCACTTCTGCCCTTCGATCACGTACCCGTCTTTTCGGGGTGTGGCCTTGCACCGGAGGCCGGCAAGATCGCTGCCGGCTTCGGGTTCTGAATAGCCGAGCGCAAAATGCAGCTCGCTGCTGCGGATGGCCGGCAGCCAGTGGTTTTTCTGTTCTTCGCTGCCGTGGCGTATCAGCGTACGCGCGACGATACCCGCAGACAGGGGATTGCGCGCCGCCCGCGCCCGCGCCATCTCGTCCCAGAGCAGGTACTCCCAGGCTGGCCCGCGCTCCAGGCCGCCGTATTGCCGCGGCCAGGACATTGACAGCCAACCCCGGCCGGCCATTGCCTTGAATAACTGGCTGACCTGCTTCCACTTGGTTCCCTGCAGCAGGAAACCTTCGAGCTCGCTCCAGTCGGCAAGAAACTCACGAAGTTCGGCGCGGAAGTTTTCCTGCTCAGCGGTGAAAGAGAGCTCCATCA
>CAUZFM010000003.1:0-51439 GCA_963579235.1 uncultured Binatia bacterium (SeqCode) | reverse complement strand
TCGTATCCTCCGTTTGCGCCGCGGGTTGAGCCCGCGCCGGCATGCCCCTGTCAAAGCAACTGCTGTGCCAAACGGTAACGGCCCGGAAACCCAGTAAACACGGGCTATAACCGGGGCTGTGCTGCTAACGTAAGTTAGCGCTCGAAGGTCGCTACCGTGTGGGCGGGTTTGCAGCGGAGCACCCCGATTCGCCGACGTTCCCCGCTCGGCTTACTGACAGCCGGACCCGGCTCTTCAGACGGCCTGCCCGGCCGGCAGCCAGCCATCGAGGCTGTCGGGCAAGCGCTTGCGCCAATCGTTACCGGGCGCGGGCAAAGGGCCACGGTTGGTGTTCCAGAACAAGACGGCCTCGTTGTCCGGCCGCTTCGCGCCGGTAGACTGCTCTGCTCCTCGAGGCGGCTGGTCGAGCAGAAGCGCCAGGGCCTTGCCCGAGTAAACGGGTTCCAGCTTCAAGCCAGCAACCTGCGCGCGTTTGACGGCCCCAAGTGCCGCGGCAGTGGGATGGCCGTAGCCGCGGCCGAGTTGGCCGCGCAACATGGTGACCGCCGCCGGTTGCAGACCACGAGCGCCTTCCACCCCGGCCGATTCGAGTAACGCGATCACCCCTCGCTGCTGGCTTGCGAGCATACTCCTGGTCGAAAGAATTCTTTCGACCACCGCCACCGCATCGACCCGGGTGGGCAGCCCACCCAGCGCAAGCCCCACCGACAAGCCGACAACCGTTCCACCCGTACCCCAGGGCAGGACGACTCGAGTGGGTTCGGGCAGCAGCCCGGCCCGAACCTGTTCGGCCAGCTCCAACCCCGCACGCACCGTCCCCAGCGTGCCCACTCGCTGGGTTCCGCCGGCCGGTATCACCGGGCAGTCCGCGGCACCCCGGCCAAGAAACAACGCCGGGTTGCGAAGCACCATTGTAATGCGCGAACGGTGGTGCTGCATTTCAGCTGAACCACCAGCGATGGCCGCCAGGTTGTCCACCACGCCATCGCTCAGCGGTTCGTTAAACACGTGAACGCGCAATCGCTTGTCCAACTCAGTGGCTGCCTGGGCAAGACAAGCGAGATGCCCCGAACCGATGGCGCCCACCGACACCCAGGCCGGTGCCCTGTTGAAGCGAGGCGAGGCCAGCAGGTAATCGAGCTTGCGCACCTTGCTGCTGCCGCCAAACTTGCCGATAGCGTCATCGCGCTTTATACCCAGCCACCCGAGTCCCAGCTCTGCAGCCAGCCCGTCGAGCTCGACCACAGGCGTTGGGCCTTCCACCCAGCCCATGCGGGGAAAGCAATCCAGCTCTTCTACTCGCGTCGCCATTGCAATAAAAGAAGTTTGGCGCAGGTGACTGGCAGTGTCATTATCTGCCAGCGCTCAAATCGGCGATGAACGAGACCCGCAGTGAATGATTCCGTAAACAAAGGCCTCGAGCGTCACTTCAAGAGTCATACTGATCGCATCCACGAGGGCGCGCGGCGGCTGGGCTACAAGGTGGCTTTCAACTCGCCCGCGATCCAGGAACAACTCGGACTCGATGGCTCGCTGGTGGCGGGACTTGCGGGGAACACCCTGCACGAAAGCCCAGCTGACTGCTCACTTGCGGGCGCTACCAGGGCCTTGCTCGAGCCCGAGCTGGCCGTGCTACTGGCCCACGGCCTGCCCGCCACGGCCGATGTCGAACAGGCGGCCGCAGCGGTGGGCTCGGTTGCTGCGGCCATAGAACTTGTCGACTTTGACCGCCCCTTTGACGAGTTTGAAGACATCCTGGCCGAAGGCGTATTCCACCGAGCTTTTACGACCGGCGAATTGCTGACGCCCCCACCCCGCTGCGACCTGCATGGCCTGCGCGCCACGATAAAGATCGGCGGTGAAACCATGTCAGACCTTGACTGCCTCGAGACTACCGGGGATGTGCCGAAGCTGCTCGTCTACCTTGCCCGACTGCTCGACGGTTTCGGAGAGCGGCTTGAAGCCGGCGACATTATAATCTGCGGTTCGATGACAGCACCCGTGGCGGCAACACCCGGCTCGCGCTTTGAGGTCGAGCTTTCCAACGGGTCGGTTGCCGCGATGCAGCTGGGTGAGTAGTGCCTACCGCCGGACTGCGGCTCAGTCGGCCGATGCGCGCGGTTCTTCGCTTCGCCATTCGAGCAACGCTTCGGAGATAAAAATTCGGCAACGATCGAGTACCTCGCCCGCGTCCTGCCCTACGTTACGGGCAATGGGATCGCCGATCTTCACCTTTATCCTGGTGCCCCAGGCCGCGGGCAGGAGGTTGTTGGCGAGCAGTCGCCAGGAGTTCTCAATCGCGACCGGGACGATCTCGAGTTCAGGCGCCGCGTCCATCATCGACTGGGTGCCTGCCAGCTTGAACGCCCGAAGCTCACCGTGGCGACTGCGGGTGCCCTCGGGGTAGATCAACATCGACACGCCGCGCTCGGCAGCCGTAGACACGGCCTCTGAAATCGCGCGTTGCGCCTGTTGGCGATTGCCCCGGTTGATGAGCGCGTTGCCGCCACGCCTGAGATTATACGAGATACTGGGTATCCACCTGGCCAGCTCGAACTTGGACACGTACTTGGGGTAGTTGCTGAACAACAGGGAGCCGACCACGGGTATGTCGAGCAGGCTCTGATGGTTGGCCACCAGCAGGTAAGCCGTAGCGGGTTTGACCAGGGGCGAGCGCTCAACCTCGATGCTGGTGCCGATCACGCGCAAGGCTCCCACCAGGCCGTGCAGCAGGCAACCGACTACTATTTCGTGCGGACGCGGGCCGAACAGGCGGGCGATACGCTGCGGAAGATCAAAGAAAATCAGCACGGCCCAGAAAGCGGCGACGAAAGGCGCCGTCATCAGCCAGTCGAGTGGACCCGCTGCGGGCAAAGGCTGGGGACCGAGCAACTCTTCCTCAGGCACCGGCTTTCCTTCGCCCGCTCTCGACAGTGACTTTCATCATGGCCTGCGCGGTGGCACAGCCCGAGTTCTGGTTCTGTCCGGTCACCAGGCGGCCGTCGACCACCACGCGCGTGGCCAGTATGTCACGCAGGGCCGTGTTTGCCTCGAACAGTGCGCCCGCTCCTCGCAGCTCACTCTCCGGGTGCTGCGGGGTCATCTCTATGCCCAGTTCGCGCAGCTGCTTGTCGGTCACGGCAGTGAGCCTGCGCCCGCGAACCAGCGCCTGCCCCTGCTCGTCGCGGGCCAGCAACAAGCCGAGCGGGCCGTGACACACGCCACCCACGACCGCGCCCGCCTGCCAGGCCTCCGTCACCGCGTCGCCCAGTTCGCCGGATTTACCCAGGTCCCACGCCGCCCCCCAGCCGCCGGCCAGGTAGACGATGTCGTAGTGCGACACGTCCAGGTCGGCCACCGACAAGGACTCCTCCACCATGCCCGTCAACACCGGGTCATCCAGATAGCGCTCGTCGTACTCCGATCTGATCAGCCAGAGCAGGGTTTGGGGGTCCACCGGTATACGGCCCCCGAGCGGGCTGGCCACGTCGACTTCCATGCCCGCGTCGAGAAACTCGTAGTAGGCGGCCGTCAGCTCCGAGGCCGCCACCCCCGTGGGTCGACCCGTGTCGCCCAGGGTGTCGTGATTTGTCGCGACCACCAGCGCCCGCCGGCCAGTAAGATCCCCCGCATACTCTTCGCAAACCGGGTGCAGACCGGCAGCATGCAAGATTTGCGGCAGCACCTGCCAGGCAAAAAGTCCCAGCACAACAACGATACCCACGAGAACTCGTGGCCACGTCCGTCCCGAACAACTCCTACTGTCAGTGCCCATCATTGCCCCGGTCACCTTCTGCAACCTTGAACGAGCTCCCTACCACTCGCCGCTGTTGGGCATCGAGGCCCACGGTTCGGCGACGGGCAACGATGCCCCTTTCTGAAGCAGTTCAATAGAGATGCCATCGGGCGAGCGCACGAAGGCCATGTGCCCATCTCGAGGCGGGCGGTTGATGGTGACACCGCCCTCGCGCAAACGCTCGCAAAGCTCGTAGATGTTATCAACCTCGTAGGCCAGGTGGCCAAAGTTGCGGCCGCCGTCGAGTTGCTCGGCATCCCAGTTCCAGGTCAGCTCGACCTGGGCTTCCTCGTTTCCCGGGACCGCGAGAAACACCAGCGTGAACCTGCCCGCGTCGTTATCAAAACGCCCCAGCTCGGTGAGGCCGAGCTTGTTGCAGAAAAAATCCATCGTCGCTTTGAGATCAACGACGCGAATCATGCTGTGGAGGTACTTCATCTGGGCTATTACTATCTCGACCGCAGAGCCTTTGCACTAAGGACCCGTTGACATGGAACCCGTCAGGCTGGGCTCCGTTGCAATGGGCCCCGTTACGCTCGAGGCGCAGCTCTCTCTAAGCGGTCCCCTGGATACCGCGACATATGCGGGCGCAGGCATCGGGGTCGCCGAACAAAGCGGTACCCACCTGCACGGCGCAGGCGCCCGCAGCAAAAAACTCGCGCACGTGATCAGCCGTGGCGATGCCGCCTATGCCTATGATGGCAAGACTGCTGGCGGCGCGTGCACTCCTCGTGGCCTCCAGCGCCAGTGGCCTCAACACAGGACCGCTTATGCCGCCCATGGACGGCAGCTCGGGGACCGGGTCAAATGCCAACGCCGCCTGGGAAACCGGCAGCGTATTACTGATCGAGAGCGCCTGCGCGCCTGCCCGCTCGGCCGCGGCCGAAAGAGCACCAACGTCGCAGGCCGGCGAGAGTTTTACGGCCACGAACTTACCCGTGACTTCGCGCACGGCCGCCGTCACCCCCGCGCAGGCCTCGGCATCCTGGCCGAACTCCAAGCCACCCTTCTCCACGTTGGGACAGGACAGGTTGAGCTCTACGCCATCGACACCGTCGGCACTGTCGAGACGACGTGCAAGCTCGGCGTACTCCTCTACGGTTTCGCCGAATATATTGGCGATCACCCGGCCGCCGAAACGCTCGCGCCACTCGGCGAGCCACGGTAACTTGTCACTTATGAACGCGTCGACTCCCGGGTTGGCCAGGCCGATGGCGTTTATCATCGCGCCGGGCAGCTCGGTGATCCGACCCGGCGGGTTGGACGCCCACTCGGGAGCGTTGCCCTCGCGCGGCTCCAGCGAAAGCCCCTTGGTGAAGATCGCGCCGACTTTTCCGAGGTCGACTCCGTCCACGCGGTCTTCGAGCTCGCGGCCATAACCACAGCAACCCGAGGCCAGGCCAACCGGCGTGGGCCAACTGAGGCCGCCTACATCTACCGACAGGTCGGTGGCCGCCGACATCAGGCGCCTGCTCCCTTCGCTGTTTCCACGGCGGCAAAAATATCGTCGGCGTCGTACACGGGGCCGTCTTCGCAGATGCAGCGCCAGCCCCCGCTCGCGTCGCGGTGTACGCAGCCGCGACAAACACCCCAGCCGCAACCCATGCGCGCCTCGAGGCTCACGTGGCAGGCTATCCCGTGTTCGCGCGCCACGGCGGCCACCGCCTGCATCATGCCGGTGGGACCGCAAGAAAAAATCACGTCCGGCCGGTCGTTTTCAAGGCGTGCGAGCAGGCAGTCGACCACGGTGCCCTTGAAGCCGGCCGAGCCATCCAGGGTGGCAAGCTCCACGGTGGCGCCCACATCCTCGAGGGCGCCCGCAAAACCGCTTTGCCCCGCGTCCTGGGCGCCAAAAATTACCTCTACCCCTTTGCGTGCGGCCAGGTAGCCGAATGGCGCAGCGCCTACTCCGCCGGCAACCGCCCAGCAGCTCCCAACGGGCTCGGGAAACTCGTTGCCGAGGGGCGACAGCACGGCGAGTTCGTCGCCCGGCCTCGCCGCCAGCAGGGTGGCTGACCCTCGTCCCATGTCCTTGACCAGCAGGGCTACCCGATCCTCGGTAACGGTAAGGAAGAGAGAATAGGGCCGCGGAAGCACGCAACCGCCGTTGCCGGGTACCTCGACCATGGCAAAACAACCGCAGCCTGCGCCGCGGGCAAGATCCGGTCCTTCGAGATCCACGCGCGCCAGGCCCTTGCCCAGCGGCGTTACCTCGACTACTCGCGAACTTATGCGCCTTGCCTTCATGCTGCTGTCGACAATTATTCTTTCCCCTCCCCCATCGCAAAAGGGGGACGCGTCCGCAACGGGGGTTTCCAACGCCTTTCCCCTCTTGGCAGGGCTTGGCCGGGCGGCTAGTTTGCCATTACCGCCGACGGCCCACCGGCAGAAAGATAATCAGCAGCATGAAAAATCAGAACCCCTCGGTTGCCATCATAGGCTCGGGTATGTCCGGACTGTGCATGGCTATCAAACTCCAGCAGGCCGGGTTCGACGACTTCCACATCTACGAAAAGGCAGACTCGGTCGGCGGTACATGGCGTGAAAACACGTACCCGGGGTTGTCCTGCGACGTACCGTCACACTACTACAGCTACAGCTTCGAGTTGAAGTCGGACTGGACCAACCGATTTTCTTCTGGTGAAGAAATTCGGCAGTACCTCGAGACGGTCGCCGACAAGTACAACGTGAGACGCTCTATTCGGTTCAACACCGAGGTCACCGAGTGCCGATGGCGCGGCGACGGCTGGGAACTGGATCTCTCGGACGGGTCAAGCACGCGGGCCGACGTGGTGGTATCGGCCACCGGGGTGCTGCACCACCCGCGCTATCCCGACATTGAAGGCATCGACACCTTCAACGGAGCATGCTTTCACTCGGCGCGCTGGGATCACGACGTCCAGCTGGACGGTAAGCGAATAGGCGTAGTAGGCAACGGATCGACATCGATACAGATGGTCACGGAGATGGTCTCCCGCGTCGACACGATGACCATGTTCCAGCGAACCGCACAGTGGGTCGCCCCGTCGGGGGACAAGGTCTACTCGGCCAGTTTCAAGAAAGTCCTTCGATATGTGCCGGGCCTGCAGTTCCTGGTGTACCACGCCCTGCGGCTTTTTTTCGAGCAGATCGGCGGGCGAGCAGTGATTAGACCGGGTTGGCAGCGCACGCAGGTAGCGGCGGCCTGCCGGCGCAACCTGAAAAACGTGCGCGATCCCGAGCTCAGGGCAAAGCTCACGCCCGACTACGAGCCGATGTGCAAGCGCCTGATCATGTCCGAAGGCTTTTACGAAGCGGTACAATCGCCGAACTGCTCGGTCGTAACTGAAAACATCGAGCGCGTAGAGCCCGGCGGCGTACGCACTGCCGACGGCGACCTGCACGAGCTCGACGTACTGGTACTGGCCACCGGTTTCGACCCCCACGCCTTCATGCGCCCGATGAACCTGGTGGGCGAAAACGAAGTCACCCTCGCCAAGGCGTGGAGCGAGGCGGTAACGGCTTACCGCACCGTAGCGTTGGCCGGCTTCCCCAACTTTTTCATGCTGCAGGGTCCCAACGGACCCGTGGGTAACTTCTCGCTTATGTCTGTTACCGAGACGCAGTGCGACTACATAATAAAGTGCCTCCGGTTGCTGCAGAGCGGAAAGCTGCAGAAAATCTCCCCGAAACCCGAGGTCTGTGACCAGCTCGAAGAGGAACGCATAAAGGCGCTGGCCAGCTCGGTGTGGAGCACGGGGTGCAACAGCTGGTACCTCGACAAACGCGGCATACCGGCGTTGTGGCCCTACACGCCCGACCGCTTCCGGCGCGATCTTAAGACACCGCGAATCTCAGAGATCAACGCTTCCTAACCGCGGCTTCAGTCCCAGGGCGAGAGCAGCCTGCCCACGCTGGGGTCAAGGCCGCCCTTGAGAGTATCGAGATATACCCGCTCCATAGCCTCCGGCCCGCTGTCGCGCCGTAGCTGCAGCCAGTCGTCTGTCCACTCGAGAAACTGCACGAGCGCGCCCCCCACTCTCTCCTGGAAGCCGGCGGCACCCCAGTCGCCAACTCGTTTTTCGGCCTGGGTCGGGGCAAAGAAAAACTCCGGCGCTGCACCCGACAGGTCCGTGGTATCGCCAGACTGTTGCCAGTGGGTCACGCCGATCAGCAACGAGAACTTCACCTTGTCGCCGCAACGCTCGTGCAAGCTGCGCAGGACAGCAGCGTTGCCAGACATATCGACAAAGCCAAGCGGACAGCCGTCGTCTATTTCGTCCAACGCGTCGTAGGTCACCACCTTGTCGTAACAACCCAGGCCTTCAACGAACTCCCTGTTGCCCGGCGAGGTGAGGCCAGTGACCGCCAGCCCGCTTCGGCGCGACAGCACCCAGGCAAGAGCGATGGCGGTTTTGCTCGAAGCACTGATGACGACCACCTCACGGGCGCCGCCAAAGTCGCTTTCGGCCAGGTAGTCGTCGGCGAGAAACGACGTCATGAACAAGCCCCTGAAAATCATCAACGCGTCTTCTCGCGCGGCCCCGCCAACAGCCTGGTACAAGGGGTCCGAGGCCACGGGAGTGTACTGCCGGTAGAACAACGCGTGGCCCGAACGATGTGGCGAGGCATCGATTATCACCGACTCACCTTTGCGCTCTGCCTCGATGAGAAGATGCCGCGACATGGGAAAGAAGCCGAACACGCGCTCGCCCACCGCGACGGCCGGATGACTCGACGCGAGCACGTCGGCAAAACCCATCACCGGTATACGCCCCCAGCCCTCATCGGCCGGAAAGAAGCCCCAGTAATCGAGCATGTCACCGGCCACCGCGTAGGTGATGTTGTTGGCGGTCAACGCGAAGCGATCCACGCGAAAAAGCACGCCACCCGCCGGCGGCTCAAGGCTCACCTCGTTGGGCACGAATTCGCAGCGCGACCAGTCGTCGCGTCGCACTTTGAAATCAAGTCCCTCGGTGTCGGCATCACTCATAAGGCAGCGATACTACCCTAGCGCCACGGTTGAGTGAACGCCTGACACCCCCAATCAGGGGGCAACCGGACAGCGAGCCTTGACGGCTGGGCAGTGCATCCAATAGTCTCACGAGTCAGGGGGAACCGCCGATGCCGGATTCTATACCAACCACTCCTCGTAAGCTCAGCAGCTTGTCAGTGCTGATCGTCTCGTTACTGCTGACCGCCATCGCGGGCCCCGCCACGCCCGCCCGGGCCGAATTGCGCCTGGTCGGCAGCGCGGCATTCCGTGTGATCGACGGCAACACTATCGTCCAGGAGTCGGACCTGTTTTTGAACTTCCTGCCAGCGGGCAACGGCACGGTGTCGAGCGCCCCCTTCGCGGTCCAGGCCATAACCGGCGGTTCTACGGCGTCGGCTGTACTACCGGCCGCAGCCATGGGCATCTCCCACTACGGCATAGGCGTTAACACCTGCACGGAGAACGAGAACCTGTGGTCCTGCGACAACGACAGCTACAACGGCGGTGCCTACGTGCAGTACTGGGACACAATTGCGGTGCAGTCATCCACGCTGACCGTGGGAACACCGGTCACGGTCACCCTGCACCTGGCGATGAGCTGGAATTCATTCTACCAGGCCAGCTTGGCGACGCTGTACGCTGGCGCCAACCAGTTTCGCGCCGTCATGTCGTCGAGGAATCACGAGGGTGGCGACTTCGACGGACCCGTAGAGGTCACGGTGATAGGGGATGGTACTTCGAGTTCAGTGTTGCAGTTGGTGGTCAACTCCACGGTGGGCGGCGAAGTCGACATCGCCCTGGTGGACAGCTGCGGCTCCGACGCTTCGATCTTCAGCAATTTCAATTTCACCCCGCCGATACCCGGCGACGCCTACGCGAGCTGCAAGCAGGGGCTGTCCTGGGGCATGAGCGTGGCCACTACTCGTTCGGCCACTCGTTCGGCAGCCACGGTAGACCTTGTTTCGAGCATCACCGGCAACCCGGTGCTGGGGGCAAGCAACGCGACCACGGCGAACGCGGCCGCCGCCATCCCCACCGACTCGCTGCTGCCCTGCGCTGACCCCAACGGAACGGCCTGCGACGACCTCAACGCCTGCACCACGGGCGAGACCTGCCAGGGTGGACTGTGCACAGCAGCGAGCACGACGACCTGCAACGCACCCGACCTGTGTACGGCGAGCGCCTGCAACCCCACCGACGGGCTGTGCGTGGACCAGGCCGTGAGCTGCCTGGCCAGCGACCAGTGCCACGCGGCCGGCGTGTGCGACACGATAACCGGCCTGTGTTCCGACCCGTCACTGGTCAATGGCAGCGCCTGCGATGACGATGATTTTCTGACCTGCGGAGACAGTTGCCAGTCAGGGACGTGCACCCCCGGACCGCTCAACTGCGCGTCGACTACCACGCTGTCGACCACGACCACGACAACGACTACGACTACGACCACTACCCTGCCCCCCCCGGCCCCCTCCTGCGCGGCAGCGCCGCTGCCTTCTTGCAGCACTGGAGCGGTGACAAGCTTCCATCTTCGTGATCACGCGCTGGCGTCCAAAGACAAGTTAAAATGGAAGCTGGCCAAGGGCACAGCGCTCACCGTGGCCGACCTGGGCACCCCGGCGGGCGACACCGACTACATGCTGTGCGTGTACGACAGTGTCTCCCAGTCTACGCAGCTCGTCATCGAACTCCTCGTACCGCCCTCGGCCTCTGCCTGGAAGTGCAAGGGAAGTAAGTGCAGCTACAAGGACAAGGGCGGCGCCCAGGACGGCGTGCAGCAGGTCAAAGTGGCCGCGGGTAGCGCGGGACGCGGCAAGGCCCAGCTCAAGGGCCGCGGCTCGGGATTGCCGATTCCCGGCCCTGACTCGGTCGCCGCCTACTTCGCGGCCGACGACAGCGTGGTGGTGCAACTCGTGAACGACACGGGCACCTGCTGGACGAGCTCATTCACGGGCACCCACATACGCAAGAACACGGCGGACTTGTTCAAGGCCAAAGCCAAAAACTGATTCAGTCGCCGAAGCGTCGGCGGCGCTCGGCGTAGAACTCCCCGACGGGCTTGAACTCGGGTTCGCCGCCGAACTGCTCCTCGGTAGCGGCGCGAAGTTCGTCCTCGCTCATCGCAAAGTCCCAGGGGCGCGCCTGCGGTTGCTGCACGTGAAAAGGCGAATCGCAGAACACCTCGACCCCGTTACCATCGGGGTCCTTGAAGTACACCGACCAGGCGTTGCCATGATTCATCGCGTTAATTTCCGTGGCACGACCGTCGTCCTGCAGGCGCGCGGCCAGCTCCTTGACCTCGGCCAGCGAATCCACGCGGAAGGCCATGTGGTCGTAAGTGTTAGAAGCCCCGTCGCCCCTCACCGGCACGAAGGCCAACTGGTGATGGTCGGTCGCAACCTGGCTGAGAAAAGTTACTTCGACGCCGAGGTCCTGCTCGCCCACCATGACAGGCCCGTGGTCACTGACCTCGAAGCCGAGCATGTCACGATAAAAATCAACCATTTCTTCCGCGTCCCTTACGTACATAACAGCGTGAGACCATCTCAACTTCATATTTTGCGTTCCCCCGGCATTTCTACCCACCAAGCCTGCATTAAGAGCGCGGCTTATGCTAGAAAAGGCCTCTCCGGGAGGAACTCTACATGGCGTTCAGGTTGGCAAACATCAATAATCGGGCGGTACTGGTTAGCGACAACGGGGTTTACGACCTCGAACGACACGCTGACGGGTTCTCCTCGGACCCCATGCAGGCCGTAGCCCGCTACCGCGAGTTGCACGACGTGGCCGCCTCGCTCAACGGTTCGCCCGACGCGCAGCTTGACCCGGCAACCCTGGGCCCGCCTGTGCCGAGACCGCAGAAAGTGCTCGGTATAGGTCTGAACTACAGGGCCCACGCCGAGGAATCGAAGATGGATCTTCCCGAAAACCCGCTGGTGTTCAACAAGCTCAGCAGCTGCATCGTGGGCCCTTGCGACGACGTTATCGTCTTCGGGCCGACCACCGACTGGGAAGCCGAACTGGTGGTGGTCATGGGCACGCGCGCGCGCGACATCGCGGCCGAAGATGCCTGGGACAACATCGCCGGGGTGACCTGCGGGCAGGACATATCGGAGCGTACCACCCAGTTCGCTTCCCGCCCACCCCACTTCGACCTCGGTAAGTCCTACGACACCTTCGGCCCCATAGGGCCCAGCATCGTCTCGGTCGACCAGCTCAACGACCCCAACGACCTGGCGCTGGCATGCTCGGTCAACGGCGAACAGAAACAGGACGCGCGCACCAACGATCTCATCTTCGACGTCCCGGCGCTGGTCGCTTACATCTCGGCCATCTGCACGCTGGAACCCGGCGACCTCATCTTTACCGGCACACCGTCGGGCGTGGGCGTGATGGCGGGCACCTTCCTGCAGCCGGGCGACGAGGTCACCACCACGATCGAGAGCATCGGCACGATGACCAACCGCTGCGTGGCGCGTGGGGAGTAGGCTTGTACGACGTTGCCATCGTCGGCGCTGGCCCCACGGGAGCGCTTGCTGCCAACCTGTGCGGATTGCACGGCCTGTCCGCTGTTGCGTTCGACAGCGCGCCCGATGTCTACGACCTGCCACGCGCTGTTGGTATGTGGGACGACGTACAGCGGATCCTGGCCAACAGCGGTCTGCTCGAAAACGCGCTGCCGGTCATGTACGAACCCGTGGGAGCGGAGTTCGTAGACGCGGCCGGTAAACGCCTGATAGGCCTGGATTACCCGGACGGATTGATTACCCCCAACGGCTACCCCGTCATCCGCATGTTTCACCAGCCGGGCATGGAACGCTCCCTCCGCGCGCACATAGCTGACTTGCCGGACGTGAATCTCCACCTGTCGCACGAAGTCGTCGAATTCGAACAACACCACGACCACGTATCGCTGCGTGTTCACGACCTGGCCAGTGGCAGTTTCCAAACGGTACAGGCCAAGTGGCTGATCGCGTGCGACGGCGCCGCGAGCCCCACTCGCAAGGCCTGCGGCATAGACTGGCAGAGCCTCGGCTACGACCGCGAATGGTTGGTGGTTGACGTCACGGTGACCGGCGAAGATCAACTGCCGCCCTGCGTACGACAGGTCTGCGACCCCGAAAGACCCACCACCATGATGCCGCTGCCATTGAACATGCGTCGCTGGGAGTTCCAGCTGCGCGACGGCGAAACCGCCGACGAGATGGAGTGCCCCGAGCGGGTGTGGGAACTGGTAGAAAAGTGGATGCCGCGGCAGGACGCCGAACTGGTTCGCGCCGCGGTCTACTCCTTTCACTCGACCATAGCCGAGACTTTCCGCAACGACCGCGTGTTTTTGGCCGGCGACGCTGCCCACCAGGCACCGCCATTCATGGGCCAGGGCCTGTGCAGCGGATTGCGCGACGTCGACAACCTCGCCTGGAAGATAGCCCACGTCGAACGCGGGCTGGCGGGCGACGGCCTGCTGGACACCTACACTGCCGAGCGACGCCCGCTCACGCTCAAGGCCATCGAGCACTCGGTGAAAACCGGCCAGCTGATTGACGCCTTTGCCGAGATGACCCGCGGTGGGCCCGAACCGCTGCCCGAGTTGCAGGCCTACGCCTATGGGGGCGACGCGCAGTTGCCTGATCTCTCGTCTGGACTGCTGGCCGGGCGCGACAGCAACTGGATAGGCCGCTTGGTGCCGCAGGCCCCGGCCATGGTCGAAGGCAGGCACGGCACGCTCGATGAACTTGTCGGCTTGCACTGGGCCGTTATATCCGGGAAGAATCCGAGAGATGCCCTGGACGATGACGCCCGGTCTCGCTGGGAAAAACTCGGCGCGATATTCGTGACGATCCCCGAGCCCAGCGGCGCCATGCTGGCGTTGTTGCTCGAGCACGAGGTCGTCGTGGCCAGGCCCGATCGCGTTATTTTCGGCGAGGGAAAGGACGTCCCGGCATTGTGATCCACACTAACGAAACCTGCCCACGAAACTTGAACCCGGAGAACACTCCATGAAATACGGACTCTGCATATTCCCCACCGCCTACTCCATTCAACCGGCCGAGCTTGCCGTGGCGCTCGAGGAGCGCGGTTTCGAATCGCTGTGGGTCGCCGAGCACACGCACATTCCCTGCTCGAGAGAAACGCCGTGGTTCGGCGGTGGCGACCTACCGCAGATGTACTACGACGTGTACGCGCCACTGGTGGCGTTGGCCGCGGCCGCGGCGGCGACAACAACCCTCAAGGTCGGAACCGGCGTAACGCTTGTGGCCCAGCACGACCCCTTGATACTGGCCAAGGAGGTGGCCACGCTCGACCGCGTGAGCAACGGCCGTTTCATGCTGGGCGTGGGCGGTGGCTGGAACCGTGAGGAACTCGCCAACCACTACGATTTTCCTTTCGAGCGCAGGTGGAAGGTAATGCGCGAGCGCATTGAAGCCATGAAAACCATGTGGGCCGAAGAAAAAGCAGCCTACCACGGCGAGTTCGTCGACTTTGACGAGGTGTTCTCCTCGCCCAAGCCAGTGCAATCGCCCCACCCGCCGATACACGTGGGCGGAGAAGCGCCTTACGGCATAAGGCGGGCCCTGCGCTACGGTGACGGCTGGATACCCATTGCCGGGCGCGCCGACACCGATCTCGTGGGCGACATGGCCACCTTCCGCAGCATGGCAGGGGAAGCGGGCCGCGACCCCGACTCGATGGAGGTATCGGTATACGCCGCGCCCGATGACGCCGACCAACTCGCCCGCCTGCGCGACGCAGGATTCGCACGCGCGGTGTTCATCGCCCCTTCGGCCACCGCCGAGCAGGTGCTGCCCTTGCTCGACCACTACGCTTCGCTGGCAAAAGAGGTCGGCTGAACAGCGTGGGCGTGTACGCGGTAAGCGGCGGCGCTTCGGGCATAGGTGCCGCCATCGTGGCGACGCTTAGAGAACGCGGTGACGAAGTCATCGTCATCGACATACGCGACGCCGACATCGAGGCCGACCTTTCCACGGCCGACGGATGCACACAGGCCGTTGTCGAACTGGAGGGCCGTGCCCTCGACGGGCTTGACGGCCTGGTGGCCTGTGCCGGGCTGGGCCCCGTGGTGCGCCCCGCGTCGCTCATAACGCGGGTCAATTTTTTCGGTAGCCAGAGGCTTGTAGACGGCGCGCGGGACCTCGTTGCCAGGAAGCGCGGATCGGTTGTCATGATCTCATCGAACTCGGCACCCATGGACAGCGACGACGAATACGTGGCCGCCCTGCTCGAACTCGACGAAGAACGGGCCTGCGCCATCGCTGACCGCATCGGCGACGGTCACACCGCTTACGCCGGCTCAAAGAAGGCGGTAACGCGCTGGATGCGTCGCGGGGCCGCGGCCTGGGCGGCCGACGGTATGCGGATCAATGCCGTGGCACCGGGTATCACCAGCACGCCGCTTACCGACAGCGCGTACGCCGACGAAACCCTGGGTCCGATCATGAAGGATTTTGGTGAGTCGGTGCCCGTGGGCCGCCTGGGCCTGCCCGCTGACATTGCCGGCGCGGTGGCCTTCCTGCTGAGCGAGCAGGCGCAGTTCGTCTGCGGCTCGGTGCTGTTCGTTGACGGCGGTCACGACGCCATGCTGCGTCCCGACGAATTCTAGGGCGCGGCTGCGTCTTCAGGATAGACAAACTTCAGGGCAGGCAGACTGAAGTTAGCGGGTGGTCACTGCTGGACGACACTGAGCAGGTCGTAGACCCCGTCCTGCCCCGAGAAGGACAGCTCCCAGGTGTCGGCCCCGATACTGACCTGGAAGCAACTGTCAGCCGCGCAGGGATCCTGGGTGATCGTGGCGGACGGCAGCGCGACTTCGGACGGCGCAGCCAGCAGCAGAAATACCCGCAGGTCGGAGCGTAGCGCCTGGTCGGGAACCCAGCGCGCGCGGCCCCTGCGCTCGGTAACGCCCAGGCGGTTGAGAAACTCGAAGGGGGCGTCCACGACGAAACCGCCGGCGGCGAGCGCGGCCCCGACAATTTCGCCGGCGCTCTCGGCCGCGCCATAGCGGTCGAGCGAACTGCAGACCGGCAGCAGATGCAGGCGGCCAGGGTCGGGTAAGGTAATCTCGACGTGCTGGCTGGTGTAGTGGCAGTCTGCCGCGGCCGGCGGCGTGAGTATGTCGTAGGTGTGCCAGTACTCCTGCACGCTGCTGTCAGGCCGGTCGGCTCTAACCCGGAAACCATCGATGACTACGAAGTGCCCACCATCGAGCGGCAGCAGCCAGCGGTCAAAGGTATCGAGCCATCCATCGTCCAGATCGTCACGCCCATAAACCGCGTCACCGTCGAGGTGCAGTAGCTCGACGCCCGAAACGTTGAGGCTCTCTATGCTGCCCGGCGTGTCTTCCACCTGGCTGGTGTTGGTCGACGGGTCGCCGTCCCACAGGGCCTCGGGTACCACCAGTGTATTGTGCCCGGTGGGGTTGTTGTCAGGAGCATAGTCGGGTGGAATGCCGTAGCCGATATCAATCGAGCCGTAACCGAGGTCGGCCAGAAGTCGCGTGCCGTAAGCCACCCATACCAGGCTGCCGAAGTCGAGCTCGGTGTGAGGGAAGGTGTTGGGGATAGCGCTCACGGACAGGAAGGTCTGGTCGGCCTGCTCGTAGCGTTGTTCAACATCGCCCAGCGTGGCCGTGACCGTAGAGCCGGGCAGGCCCACGCGGATGTTGCCCCAGCCGCCTTCCTCCAGCACGGTCACGTGGGTACCGGCCAGCGCAGCCGCGGAGCACTGTTCGACCAGCGCCACCCAGTCACGCGCAAGCGAAGCATCAATAGTAAAGGGATTGCGCAGGCCCCAGTCGAACCAGCGATTGTTGAAGTAAGCCCGCGCCGTACAGGGATCGACGGTCGCCGGCCCCTGCCCGATCAGCTCCGATGCCATGGCCATGTACAGGGGCATGAAGGTCGACCAACCGCGCTTGGCCCAGGAGTCGCCGTAGTCCACCGTCAGCCCGTCGGGTGCCAGGAACTCCAGCGCCCACTGACTCACTGCGGGCATGCGGTCCCAGCGTACGCTGTCGATGGGCTCGCCGAAGGTCGCGCGCGACAGCATATTGATCTGCCGCAGGTTGTCGAAGGACACGTGCGTGTACATCATCAGCCCTTCTTTGTAAGCGCCGTCGGCCAGGTAGAAATCGCGGTGCAGCCACAACACCCCGAGCGCGGTCAGCGCCACCTGCGGCGCACGGGGGTCCTCGTGGTAGTAGGTAATCGCCCAGTACATGGCGGCCAGCGACAACACCGGCGTCCAGTTGTTGCCGTTGTACAGCGCCCAGTGGTGGTTTTCGGCGTGCTGGAGGAAGACATCTATGCGGCTGCCCATCTCGATGGCTATGGTGTCGTGGTCGGCCTGCGACAGGTCATCCCAGAGGGTATCGGCAAACATCGACCAGTAGCGCATGGGCGGGAGCGTCCCCAGGTCGAACACCAGGCTCTGGTTCTCCCAGGTCCAGTCACCGAAACGGGCGATCTCCACGGCTATGAACTGTGCCACCAGCGCGTCGATATCGGCCAGCGAAAACTGGCAGCCACCGCCACCCTGCTCGTGGCAGGCGCGCACGCGGCGCAGCAGATGCAGCACTCGGATAGCTCGGTCCTCGTTCCAGTTGCCCGCAGCCGTACCGTCCAGGTAAGGAGCCGCGTCGGGATGGTCTTCGATGAGCACGGGGTCCTCGCCGTTGCAGACCTTGCCGCCCCAGGTATAGACGTCCCACATGTTACGGATGTTTGTTACCGAGCCCCAGCCCGCGCCTTCCTCGTAATTGGGCGCGTAGTAACAGGGCAGGTTGTTGAAGACTTCCTGGCCGGCCAGCCACTGCTCGTTCGCCCCGAACAACCTCGGGTGGTCGAGGGCCGGTAGCGAGGGAGGATTAAAGATTTCCTCGGTGTCCAGCGTTAGGTCCTGTATTGCCATGCTGTTGTACACGAAGCGTCCCGACAGGCAGTTGGCCCCGTCACACCCGCCGGGGTACTGGCGGTATATGAACGCCGCCACCACCAGTTCGTCTACCGTCTGCAGGGACTCTGGTACTTCCACGCTGTAGGTTTCTGCTCCCGAGTAAGAAATGTCGGCCGCCGGGTCGTGCGGACCGGTAACCAGGTAGCCCTGGCAGTTGCCCGCCTTGCCCCACAACAGGAACAGCCCGGGTGGAACATTTTCGCTCCAGTCCTCGGCGGCCTCCTTGTACTTGGGAATGCAGTTGCCCAGCTCGTCGGTATCGTCGGCGTGGCAGGGGTCGGGCTGGCTGCCGAACAGGCGCGCCCAGGCGATCCTGTAGTTGAGACGCACCGCCCGGTGCGCGGGCGGTAGCGGAAAGCGAAACTGTGCCCAGGTCGGATCGCCCGAAATTGGTATGTGTATACTGCCACCGGGCCAGCGATTAGCGAAGAAAAGAGCGTTGCCGTTGGTGGGGTGGTCGGTGAGAGTGACACGGCAGTGGGGATCGCCGGCGTAGTCCTTGATGGGTCCTGCCTCGACGCGATCGGCGTCCCAGCTCACCGACACGTCGCAGGTGGAATCATCGGGTACCCAACCCAGGGGAGGATCGGTGGGCGCCAGCGTGTCGGAGAGAAAAGTCGGAAGCGGGTCGGGCCAGGCAACAGACAGCGGCGTGTCGGGCAGCGACGGCAACAGGTCGGTTATGCCCAGCAGGCTGGGTGCTATGTCCTGCCAGGGGGTAGCAACGTCGCAGTTGCCCGGGGCCTCGCACTCGGACGGGCAACTGACGTAGTCTTCGCCCAGGCCGCTGTCGCAGCTGCCGTTACCGCAACACGAACCACAGTCGGCCGCGCAGTTGCCGCAATCCTCGCCAAGGCCGCAAGTGCCGTCGGCACAGGCGGTCGCCGTACAGTCAGCGTAGCAGGTGGCAGTCTCGACACCGTCGTCGCATTCTTCGCCGGCCTCCACCACGCCGTTGCCACAGACGGGACAGCTGTTGTCAGCCGCGCCGTTGTCGAACAGGTCGCAGTCCTGCTCAAGAGTATCGGCGTCGTTGAACAGGCGGCAAGCTCGACAGCGTACCCTCGCCTCGACGCAGTCAGCCGCCGCCGAAGAGCCGCTGGATGCTTCGCCGGCGCACTGTCCAGCCAGGACCGCCGCCAGGTCGACCCCACGGGCGACGCATTTTTTTTCAAGCAGCGAGGCAAGCTTCTGCTCGGCGCGGGCGATCTTGCCGCGTTGGTCATTGTTGATCGCGTCGAAGCAGACCTGCTGCAGCGAGGCCGCGTCGGCAAAACTCTCATCGCGCAGACCGTTCTTCTTGTTATCAACGAACTCGCGAGAAACAGCCGCCAGCAATTTGGCCGATCCCTTGGCGGCGCTCAACTGGCAGGTGGCCCCGTTGCGGTCCGCGTCTTTGCCGACCACGGCCGCGTCCAGGTCCTGGCCGTACACGTCGTGCATCAGCGCGATCGTTTCACGCGCGGCGGCCTCGTTGACTCCCTCCGCAGAACTGTAGGCAAAGCTGGGTGTGACGTCGCAGCTGCGGGTCTCGCCCGCTAGGTTCTTGGCCTGTGCACGCGCGATCTTGCCCCGCTGGTCGGCCACCAGACAGGCCTCGGCGCCTGTCCCGGCAGGTTCCTGGCGCGCGGCCTGCTTAATACAACCGGAGTTCTCTTTTGCCTGGACCGCCGAAACCTTGGCCGCGCCCTTGTTCATAGCGTTGACGCAGGCCTGCGAAGATTTGTCCAGGGGTTGCGCGCCGGCAACGCCCGCGACCAGCAGTAGTCCCACGCAGAGAGTACAGGGCCTGTTCACCCGCCCACGGTGTCACGCCCCGTGGGCTACTGGAAGCGCGTTTTTTCTTCCATCGCCTGCATCGTCGCGCCGGCCCGACCCGCTTGGCCGATCGGAAGAGGAGCTGCAATCACCGGCCGCAGTGTGGGAAAACGGCTCCCACCCACCCGGGGGTGTACAAACACAAACGCCCTTCCTCCGCCTGCCTAGCGAGCAGGTGCAGTTCGTCTGCGGCTCGGTGCTGTTCGTTGACAGTGGCCACGACGCCATCCTGCGCCCCGACGAATTCTAGCCGGACCGAGCCAGTCCGGTAGCACGACCAATGCGCAGGTACTGCCTTGCCTTAGGCCAGCGCTCTTTGCCGTAACGGGAACCCTTTCAGCGAGGTAACGGTGATTTGCTTATAGGACTACAAAAGGTGTTTCAGAATTTTGGGCGGCGTGCGCCCGACGGCCCGTTGGTACCAAATTGGTACCAACGGCACAGCGCGATCGCTGAGCACTTGATGGTCGCTGATCTAACTGGTTGATTTCGGGCGGTTTAGTGGTGGGCCGTGCAGGGATCGAACCTGCGACCCGCTGATTAAGAGTCAGCTGCTCTACCAACTGAGCTAACGGCCCGTACTCGATGAACTTTGCTGTCTAATGGGAACCGGCAGAAGAGGCAAGAAGCCTCAGAATTACATGCCGAGCTGTATTCGCGCGGCAGCCGACATCATATCCATCGACCACGGTGGATCCCAGACCAGGAAGACGCGCACGTCGTCGAGGCCGTCAACGGCAGAGACGGCGGTCTCAACCATGCCGGGCATGCTGCCGGCAACCGGGCAGCCGGGAGTCGTGAGTGTCATGCAGATGCGCACGCCCTCACCCTCGGGCCCTTCGCGTATGTCGTATATCAGTCCGAGGTCGTAGAGGTTTACCGGGATCTCGGGATCGTAGACCGTGCGCAGCGCCGTTATGACCTCCTCGACCGCCGGGCCGGTGAGCTCGGGGCCTGCCAGCTCGCCTGGCTGAGGCGCGAGCGACTCGGGGTCAACACCATTGTAGGGGTCGCCGCCACCGTGGAGATCGCCCACGTCGGGTTCGCGGTCAAAGGGAGATTCGAATCCCCCGCGGCCTGAGTAGCCACCACCGGCCGTCTCTTCGGGCGTTACCGGAGGCTTGCCGGGATAACCGCTGCTATCGGCCAGGCGCGTATCGGCAGCGCCCTTATCAGCGCCGCCATCCACTGCCGCGTCGTCGACCGACACTACAGCCTTAGCCAGTTCTTCGTCTTTCAATCGTTCTGCCATTTTTTTATCCCGTGCCGGCACCCGAACAGGGCTCCCGGCAATTACTACTCTGTCTTGGCCACACCGCAGCCGCCGGCCAGCGCGTTCTCAAGCGTGTGCCAGGCCAGCGTGGCACACTTTACTCTCAGCGGGTACTGCTTCACCCCTTCGAAGACGGCCAGCTTACCCAGCTTACCGGCCATATCATCAAGTTGCTTGCCCGTGAGCATCGCGTGCACCCGCGCAAACAAGTCCCGCGCTTCCTGCACGCTGCGACCCTTCAGCGCCTCGGTCATCAGCGAAGCCGACGAGGTAGATATGGCGCAGCCCTGGCCTTCGAACTTCAACTCTTCAACAACACCGTCGTTTACCTTGAGATACAAGTGCACCTTGTCGCCGCACAGCGGGTTGTAGCCGTCGGCCTGGTGCGTGGCATCGTCCATGGCGCCAAAGTTACGCGGACGGCGACCGTGGTCGAGTATCGTTTCCTGGTAGAGTTGCCTCAGGTCATCCATCGCCGAACAACTCCGTCAGCTTCAACAGTGCGTCGATGAGCCGGTCCACGTCGTCGCGATTGCTGTACAGCGCAAACGAGGCACGCGCGGTCGCGACCAGGCCCAGGCGTTCCATCAGGGGCTGGGTGCAGTGATGGCCGGCGCGTATTGCTACGCCGTAACTGTCGAGCACCGTACCTATGTCGTGCGGGTGCACTCCTTCGACCACGAAGCTGTGGGCGCCGGTTTTCTCGGCCGCCGTGCCAACGATACTCAACCCTGGTATTTCGCGCAGCCGGCCTTCGGCGTAGTCGAGCAGCTCGTGTTCGTGCGTGGCCACCCTCTCGATACCCGCGGACTCGAGGTAGTCGATGGCCGCACCCAGGCCGACCACTCCTGCCACGTTGGGCGTGCCGGCTTCGAATCGTGCCGGCGGATGGGCGTAGGTGCTGCCCGAAAAACTCACCTGTTCGATCATGTCGCCGCCGCCCTGCCACGGCGGCATGGCTTCGAGTAACTCGGCGCGCCCGAACAGGGCACCGATACCAGTGGGGCCGTAAACCTTGTGCCCCGAGAAGGCGAGAAAGTCGCAGTCGAGTTCCTGCACGTCCACCGCCAGGTGCGGCGTGGCCTGGGCGGCATCCACCAGTACCAGAGCGCCCGCGTCGTGGGCCAGGCGCACGACTTCGGCCACCGGGTTTATGCTACCCAGGGTGTTTGAAACGTAGTTGAGAGCCACCATGCGCGTGCGCGGCGACAGCAAGTCGGCCAAGGCCTCCAGCTCAAGTTCGCCGGCGTCGTTGATGGGCGCCACTTTTACGACCGCGCCACTGCGCTGCGCCAGCATCTGCCAGGGCACGATGTTGCTGTGATGCTCAAGCTCGGTGATCAGTATCTCGTCACCCTCGCCCAGGTTGGCTCCGCCCCAGGCGTTGGCCACCAGGTTTATGGCCTCGGTGGTGCCACGGGTAAAAACTATCTCGTTCTTGTTGGCCGCGTTTATAAAAGCACGGACCTTTTCGCGCGCGGCCTCGAACGCCACGGTTGCCCGCTGGCTGAGCTCGTGTACGCCACGGTGTACGTTGGAGTTGTCGCGCTCGTAGTAGTTGGCAACAGCCTCGATGACCTGGCGGGGTTTGTGGGTGGTGGCGGCGTTGTCCAGGTAGGCCAGCGGGTGGCCGTTGACCTGCTGGTCAAGCACGGGAAAGTCAGCGCGCAGATCTGCCAGCGACTGGCTGTCCAGGCGCGACACCGCCACTTCGGCTTCCTCCGTCTTCTGTCCTGCCATGCTCACGACTGCACCTCGTTACTCTCGACATCCAGGCTCCCGGTCGCCAGCCTGCCAGCCACCAGCTTCTCGAGCTCATCGAGCAGCTCGCCCTTCAAGACTCCCTGCAGGGCCTCGGTGGCAAAGGCGCGGGCAAGCAACGACGAGGCTTCGTCGACCGACAAGCCACGTTGCTGAAGGTAAAACAGACTCCGCTCATCGAGTTGCCCCGTGGTCGCGCCGTGCGTGCACGATACGTCGTCGTTGTAGATTTCGAGTTGTGGCCGTGAACTCGCGTGGGCCCCGTCCGAGAGCAGCAAGGAGTCGTTGCGCTGCGCGGCCTTGCTCTGCGACGCTCCCTCGTGGACCACCACCCGGCCGGTGAACACACCGCGGCCGTAGCCGTCGAGCACCGAGCGATAAAGTTGATCGGAGCTTCCCCCCGGCTCGACGTGCTCAACAAGCGTGTGAAAATCGGCGAGCCGCCGTCCGCTGACCAACGACAGGCCACGGAGCACGGTACGCGCGCCACGGCCCTCCAGCCTCACCCTGACTTCGCTGCGCACCAGGCGTCCGCCGGCGACCAGCACTTGCGAGTTGTACTCGGCGCCTTGCTGCACACGGGCTTCTATGCGCCCGAGATGCACGACTTCTTTCGATTCGTCCTGCAAGCGCAGGTGAGTCACGCGCGCGTCGCGCTCGAGCAACAATTCGGTCACCGGGTTGGTCACGGCCCTGCTCCGGCCCACGTTCTCGCTCTCCGGCTCTACGCCCACGTAGCGCTCGGTGAGATCGAGCGAACTCCCGGCACCGGCCACCACCAGCACGCGGGGGTGCGCGACGACCTCGTTGCCGGTCGAAAAGAACACCAGCTCAACTGCTCGCTCGCAGGCGCAGCCATCGGGCACGAGCACCAGCGCACCGTCACCAAACAAGCCGGTGTTGAGCTGGGTGATAGCGCTTTGGTGATCGGCCGCCCAGCCCAGGTGGCGTTCAAGCAGCGCCGCGTGTTCGCCGTTTGCCGGGCTATCGGCCAGGGCTGCGGCAAGGCCAATTACCCGGGCGCCCCCGCCAGCGCCGCCGACGACGCTCGAGTTTGAAAGCTCGGCCGACAAGCGGCCGTCGACAAAAAATGCCAGGTCTGCGCCGCGCTCGTGGGCGGCCCGTGCGAAGCCGGCTGCCAACTCGGCTGCCGCTTCTGCAGCTGCCTTGCCCGTGGCCTCGCCAGCTACGAGCATCCTCGCCGGCTGCCAGTCGTGTTCGTCGAGTGCGCGCGTGGCCACCGACGCGGTATACTTCCAGTCTTCGTCGTGCACGCCGGGAAAGCCGTCCACGCGCAGGTCAACCATCGACGTGCGCTGCAGCTTTTCGAGCCACGCAGGCTCACTGCCGCCGCGGCCATCGCGCCACAACTGCATGAAATGCCTTACTGCGTGTTCACCGGCCATCGAGTTCAGGCAGCCGAGGCCGCCGCCTCCTCTTCGAGCCAGCCGTAGCCACGCTGCTCGACCTCGCGGGCCAGCTCGGCGTCGCCGCTGCGCACTATGCGCCCGCCCATGAGCACGTGCGTGCGGTCGGGCACTATGTAGTCGAGCAGGCGCTGGTAGTGAGTTATGACCAGCATGCCGCGTTCCGGGGTGCGCAGGGCGTTTACTCCCGAGCCCACTGCCTTCAGCGCGTCAACGTCCAGACCAGAGTCGGTCTCGTCGAGTATCGCGAGCCTGGGCTCGAGCATCGCCATCTGGAATATCTCGCAGCGTTTCTTTTCGCCGCCTGAAAACCCCTCGTTCAAGGAGCGATGCAGAAAGGCCTCGTCCATGCCCACCAGCTTGAGCTGCTCGCGGGCTATCTCGAGAAAATCCATGGCGTCGAGTTCGTCTTGGCCGCGATGACGACGGGCGGCGTTTACCGCAGCCTTGAGGAAGTAGCCGGTCGAGACGCCGGGAATCTCCACCGGATACTGAAATGAAAGAAACACACCTTCGCGTGCGCGCTCGTCGGCGGCCATGTCGAGCAGGTCGCGCCCCTGGTAACTGGCACTGCCCTTTTCGACCTTGTAGGCCGGATGCCCGGCCAGCAGCAGGGCAAGCGTGCTCTTGCCCGAACCGTTGGGGCCCATGAGGGCGTGCACCTGCCCGGCTTCGAGCTCCAGGTCGAGGCCGTTAAGAATACGGTTGCCCGCCACCGATACGTGAAGATCCTTGACGCTGAGCAAACTCATCCAACCGCTCCTTCGAGGCTCACTTCCATGAGCTTCTGGGCCTCTACCGCGAACTCCATGGGCAGTTCGCGAAACACCCTCTTGCAAAATCCATTGACTATAATTGACACCGCGTCTTCCTCGCTTATACCCCGCTGGGCGAGGTAGAAGAGCTGTTCTTCGCCTATGCGCGAGGTCGACGCTTCGTGCTCCACCCGGCTGTCGGGCGTGCGTACGTCGATATACGGAAAAGTATGCGCGCCGCACTCGTCGCCCAGCAGCAGCGAGTCGCACTGGCTGTAATTGTGCGCGTTCTCGGCGTTGGGTCCCACCTGCACCAGTCCGCGGTACGTGTTGTGGGCCTTGCCCACCGAGATACCCTTGGAGATGATGGTGCTCTTCGTGTTGCGGCCGTTGTGTATCATCTTGGTGCCGGTGTCGGCCTGCTGGTAATTATTGGTGAGCGCCACCGAGTAGAACTCGCCCACCGAGTCGTCACCCTGCAGGATCACGCTGGGGTACTTCCAGGTGATGGCCGAGCCGGTTTCCACCTGCGTCCACGATATGTGTGCCCGGTCCATGGCCAGGCCGCGCTTGGTAACGAAGTTGTAGATGCCGCCCTTGCCGTCCTTGTCACCGGGGTACCAGTTCTGCACCGTCGAGTACTTGATCTCGGCGTCGTCGAGAGCCACCAGCTCGACGACCGCCGCGTGCAGCTGGTTCTCGTCGCGCATGGGCGCAGTGCAGCCCTCGAGGTAGCTCACATAGGAGCCCTTGTCGGCCACGATCAGCGTGCGTTCAAACTGGCCGGTGTTGGCCTCGTTGATGCGAAAGTACGTCGACAGTTCCATCGGGCAGCGAACGCCCGGCGGGATGTAGCAGAACGAGCCGTCGGTAAACACGGCCGAGTTGAGCGCCGCGTAGTAGTTGTCCGAGGCCGGCACCACGCTGCCGAGGTACTTGCGCACGAGCTCCGGGTGATTCAGTACCGCCTCGCTGAAGGAGCAGAAGATCACTCCGTGGCTGGCCAGCTCCGCTTTGAAAGTGGTGGCCACCGATACCGAATCAAACACGGCGTCAACGGCCACGCCCGCGAGCATTTTCTGCTCGTGAAGCGGGATACCCAGCTTGTCAAAGGTGCTCAGCAGCTCGGGGTCGACCTCGTCGAGGCTCTCGAGTTTTTCCTTCACTTTCGGGGCCGAGTAGTAGCTGATCGACTGCAGGTCGATCGGCTTGTAGTTGACCTTGGCCCAGCCCGGCTCACCGTGCTTGGCCAGGCGCTCGAATCTCTCGAAAGCCTTCAGTCGCATGTCGAGCAGCCACTCGGGCTCGTTCTTCTTGCCCGAGATCAGGCGTATGACGTCGGTATTCAGGCCTGGCGGCGCGGTGTCCGATTCAATGTCGGTGACAAAGCCGTGCTCGTATTCGGCGTGATCGGCAACCGCCTGGTCAACTGTATTCGTCTCGCGGCTCACGCCTTGCTCCTCACTGAAGGGTTGCCATCGGCTTCCGGGCCGGCGCCAGCCGGCAATGCCACGAAGGGACTGGGCGGCAGTTGCACTTCGCGCTTGAGCTCATCGAGCAACTCGACCACGCGGCACTCCTTGTTCACGAGGTCGGCCACCGAGATGTCCTGCAGGACGGTGTCGAGCAGGTTACTGAGCCATCCCCACAGCGCGCGTATGGAGCAGTCCTCGCTGTGCGTGCAGTCTCGCAACTGGCCGCGATGCGAATCGCAGAACTCGTCTGTAAAAAACGCCCCCCCGAGAACCCCCAGCGCCTGCCAGACGCTGATGTCACTGGCGTCGCGCGCCAAGCGGTAACCGCCGGACGGTCCGCGCGTGCTCGTCACCAATCCACCGCGCCTGAGCTCACGCATGAGCTTGGCCACGTAGTCGTGACTGAGACCCTCGGCCTCGGCTATGTCCTGTATGCGCAGCGGCCCCTCGCGCTCGCTGGCGCGAGCGACCTGGGCAAGGCAACGCAGCCCGTATTCTTCCTGCGAGAAGATATGCATACGGGCAGTGTGACTAAACTATACTGACAAGTCAAGATTCAACCGACGCGACGCGCCATAGCAGGGTTTCAGTCCCCTTTTTCCTGCAATTCAGGGTAGCTGTGGCCCGCCTGGGGCTGCTCAGACACCGGCAGCCCCGAGTCTTTCCAACCCGCTACCGCCACCCCCCCGGCCGGGTCGGGCTCACCACTGAAACCGCCCCTGACGTCGACGAGCTCACTGTAGCCGACCTCGGCCAGCATCTGCACCGCCCTGGCCGACCGGCCACCACTCTTGCAGCCGACCAGCAGTTTGGCGTCGGGGGCAAAGTTGGCCTTCACCACCGCCATGAAATCGGCGTTGGCCTGCATGCGGCCTCCCGGCCCTACGTTGAGCAAGGGCACATTCCAGGCCCCGCTGGGGTGCCCCTGGTCAAACTCGGGTCGCGACCTGACGTCGAGATACTCGTAGCCCTGCTCCAACATTTCCGCTGCCTCGATTGACGTGACCCTGTTTGCACTCATGGTCGTCAGCTTATCGGCAGCGGCGGGCAAGGCAAGGCCCGGCGCCAACACCAGAAGGGCGCCGGTCACTGCCAGGGCCAGCACGCCCTGACCACCTGTACATCTAAATCGTTCGCGCATATGTTCTGCCGCCATGAGAAAGACCCGTCGCCCCAACCGGCCAACAATAGCCTCGCGGTCCGACCGCTACCAGCTCTACCTCGATACGGTGCAATCGCCCGAGAGCGACGTCGATTTTTTTATCCGTGCCTACCGCAACGCCTACCCCGGTAACGGCGCGCCGCGCGACCTGCGCGAAGATTTCTGCGGCACGGCCGCCGTGTGTGCCGAATGGGTGAGTCGTCACCGCGACAACCGGGCGCTGGGTGTCGACCTCGACCCCGAGCCGCTTGCCTGGGGTCATGAGCACATAATAGACAAGCTCAAACCCGAGCAGTCTGCGCGCGTTGACCTGCGCGAGGGAGACGTGTTGTCCTGCCGCGGCCCCAGGGCCGACGTGCTGGCCGCGCAGAACTTCTCTTTCTGGTGCTTCAAGACCAGGCCCGAACTGTTGACTTACCTCAAGCGCGCGCGCGCCAATCTCAAGAAAGAAGGCGTGATGGTGCTCGACATGATGGGCGGCAGCGAGGTCATGGAAGAAGACCACGAAGATGTGCGCCGCGAGAAAGGCTTTACCTACCTCTGGGAGCAGAAACGCTTTGACCCCATAAGCCACGACTGTGAGTTTCGCATCCACTTTCGTTTTAGCGACGGCAGCCGACTGCAGAACGCTTTTTCTTACAGCTGGCGGCTGTGGACACTTCCCGAGCTGAGCGAACTGCTGGCAGAGGCCGGTTTTTCATCGAGCTCGGTTTACTGGGAAGACGAAGATTCGGACACCGGCGAGGGCAACGGTGTATATCGTCGCCGTCCCAACGCACCCGCCGAACCTGCCTGGGTGGCCTACGTGGTCGCCAGAAAGTAGCCGGCCGCCAAAGCAGCGAGCGTCATTGCGGCAAGCCTCAAGCCCGCGCCGTCTTCCACGAACCTGACTTGAAGGTCAGCACCAACCACACGGCACGCAAAGCGTGGTCAAACACCAGGGCGGCCCACACCCACACGATCCCCAGCCCCAGCCCCCACGAAAACAGGATCGCCAGCGGCACCCTGACCAACCAGTTACCCGCCGCCGCGGCGAGCATGGGCGTCATCGTATCGCCCGCTCCCCTGTGCACGCCGCCCAGTGTGAAGTGCAGCTGCAGCAAGGGCTGGGCAAGGGCCACGCAAAGCATGAAGGGCACCAGCACTTCGAGCGTTGCAGGGTCATCGGTAAAGGCCTCGGCCAGCGGTTGCCTGGCCAACGCGCCCACGGCGCCGACCACCACCGCAACCATCAGCGACAAGCGCGCCGCCCGCCAGCCGGCCCGCTCGGCCTGTTCAACATCACCGGCCCCGAGCGACTGCCCCACCAGCGTGGCCACGGCCGCGGCCAGGCCGGTGCCCGGTATCCATGAGAACGCCAGCACGCGCACGCCCACGGTGTAGGCAGCCACGGCCACGGTGCCGTAATGACCGAGTACGGAGAAGTAGACCAGCAGGGCCAGGTTCAGTTGCACCCTCTCGCCGATACCGGGTGCAGCTATGCGCGCGACTTCGCGCAGCGTGCCGCGACATTCGCGGAAGTCCGCAATCGTCAGGGCCATGGGCGACCCTCCGCTCGCGCGCCGGGCGACGCCGACAAACAGCAGCACGCCCAAGGCCTGGGCCACCAGCGTAGCAACGCCGGCTCCCGCCAGCTCCATGCGCGGCAGGCCGAACATGCCGAAGATCAATCCGAGGTTGAGCAGCACCTTGACCACCGTCACCAGCAACGCGATGAGCAACGGTGTCATGGTGTCGCGGTCGGCGCGCATTGCGCTCTCCATGGTGAGCGAGACCGCCAGCATGAGAGTCGAAGCCATGATCATGCGCAGGTAGGGAATGGCCAGGTCTATTACCTGCTCGTCGGCGTTGAGCAGTCCCAGCAACCAGCGCGGGTTCACCAGCACAGCTGCGGTGATGGCCGCGGCGGTGGCCACGGCAACTATGAGCGACGCAGCGTGGGCGTGGCGAGCCCTGTCGCGCCGGCCCGCCCCGATGGCGCGGGCCACGATGGCCACGCAGGAAAAGCCCACGGCAAAAAGAGCCGACTGGCCAAGGAACAGCAGCTGGGTCGCGTAACCCGCGGCAGCCAGCTCGTTCGCTCCCAGCCGCCCGACCATGGCGATGTCGGCAAGGCCGAGCACCGTGACCATGACCTGCGACAGCATCACAGGCCAGGCCAGCTCCCACAGTTCGGCGCTGGTTCCGGTCTGCGGGCCGAAGGCACCGCGCGCACGCGACACGCCCACCGCCAGGGCTGCCAGGGCTGCCGAGGGCAAAGACGGTGAAGCCTCGGCGTCAGCAACGAACCCGGCTTGCTGGTCTACGTCCAGGTCGCCCGCAGCGTCGCCCTCGCCCACATCCACTTGTTTTTCGTTATCCGCCAACCTGTTGCACCGCTGTAAAACAGCCACGCTTGCGCGCACGCGACGAACACGCAAGCAGCCGGGCTCGTTGAAATTGCCGCCCGGCGGCATACAATAATCCCCGCAATGTCGCTCAACATCTACGAAAAAATCTGCGCCGAGCACCTCGTCCACCAGGAACCCGGGCAGGACCCCGTGCTCTACATCGACCGTCACTACGTTCACGAGGTGACCTCGCCGCAAGCCTTCGAGGGGCTGCGCTTGGCCGGAAGAAACGTGCGACGGCCGGGGCTGACCTTTGCCACCATGGACCACAACATACCGACGACCTCGCGCGACCAGCCCATCGCCGACCCGCTGTCGGCCCGCCAGGTAGAAACGCTGGCGGCCAACTGCAGGGAGTTTGCGATCACGTGTTTTGACATGCACGACCCGCGCAGTGGTATCGTGCACATCATCGGCCCCGAGCTCGGCCTGACCGAGCCGGGCATGACGGTTGTCTGCGGAGACAGCCACACGTCCACGCACGGGGCCTTCGGCGCCCTGGCCTTCGGCATAGGCACGAGCGAGGTCGAGCACGTGCTGGCCACACAAACGCTGCTGAATCGCACGGCCCGTACGCTGCAGGTCAAGGTCGACGGCCAACTCGCAGCCGGCGTCACGGCCAAGGATCTCGTGCTGGCCATCATCGGCCGCCTGGGCACCGCCGGCGGTACAGGCTTCGTGATCGAGTACACCGGCCGCGCCATACGCGACCTCTCCATGGAAGGCCGCATGACGGTATGCAACATGTCCATCGAGGCCGGCGCGCGCGCGGGCCTGGTGTCGCCCGACGACAAGACGGTGGCGTACCTCGAGGGCCGCGAATACCTGGAGGGCCGCGACTTCGACAGCATGGCTGAAGGCTGGCTGGCCTGGGCGTCGGACGAAGGCTGCAACTACGACGAAACCCTCGAGCTTAACGCCGCCGATGTAGAGCCACAGGTCACCTGGGGCACCTCGCCGGGGATGGTTACCAGCGTGCTGGGACAGGCCCCTACGCTGGCCGACCTGGCCAACGCCGCAGAGCGCGATACGGCGTCGCGTGCGCTGCAGTACATGGACCTGCGCGAGGGACAGGCAATGACCGACATCACGGTCAACCGGGTGTTCATAGGCTCGTGCACCAACGGCCGCATAGAAGACCTGAGGGAGGCCGCGCGCGTGGCCTCCGGTCACACGGTGGCCGCCCAGGTAGAACAGGCGCTGGTGGTACCGGGCTCGCAACAGGTCAAAGCCCAGGCCGAGGCCGAGGGGCTCGACAAGGTATTTACCGAGGCTGGTTTCGAGTGGAGGGAGTCGGGCTGCTCGATGTGCCTGGCCATGAACGACGATGTTCTGAGCCCGGGCGACCGCTGCGCGTCAACCTCGAACCGCAACTTTGAAGGCCGCCAGGGTAAGGGTGGGCGCACCCACCTTGTGAGCCCCGCGATGGCAGCCGCGGCGGCGGTCACGGGGTCTTTTACCGACGTGCGTGACTGGGATTACAAGTAGACCCGCGGGCAGGACAACAGGCAGCAATGGAAAAGTTTGAAACCTTCAGCGGACTACTGGCGCCATTGGACGCCCAGCACGCCGACACCGACCAGATCATCCCCAAGCAGTTTCTCAAGCGCGTGGAGCGGACCGGCTACGGCGAGTTCCTGTTCTTCGACTGGAGGTTCAACGACGACGGTTCGCTGAACCATGATTTTGAGATGAACCACGATCGCTACCAGGGAGCCTCGATCATGATCGCGCGCGACAACTTCGGCTGCGGCTCGTCTCGCGAACACGCGCCCTGGGCGCTGAAGGACTACGGTATACGATGCATCCTGGCACCTTCGTTCGCCGACATCTTCTACAACAACTGTTTCAACAACGGGATGCTGCCCGTCGTGCTGGCGGCAGACACCGTCGACAGGCTGTTCGGGGAATTGCGGGCCAACGAGGGCTACGCGCTCAAGGTAGACCTGGAGCGGCGGCTCTTACTTACCCCCTCGGGCGAAGAAATTCCCTTTGAGCTCGACGACTTCCTGCGCGACCGGCTTATCAATGGCTGGGACCAGGTAGGGCTCACGCTGCGTCACGAAGACGCGATCACCCGTTGGGAAAAAGACCACGGCATCGACTGACCTCAGCGTCTTTACAGCACCGCGTGTTCTGGCTAACTTCGCGTGTCCTGCGGTGCGTACGGTGAGCGTAGCTCAGTTGGTAGAGCCCCGGATTGTGGTTCCGGTGGTCGCGGGTTCAAATCCCGTCGCTCACCCCACCGGACCTGCCCCCGCAGCGGGTCCACCTCCCATCCGGCCGTCGGCGATCAACTCGCGGTAGAGAGCCAGCGTTTTCTCAACCGTCGCCTCCACGCTGAAATGACTCGGTATTCGTTGCCTGGCGGCCTGCCCCATCGCCCGGTTGCGCCCAGGGTCGGCCGCGAGATAGTTCACCGCATCGCTTATGGCGACCGCTGACCCCGGCTCGATGACCAGCCCCGACTCGCCGTCCACGATGAGCTCCTTGCTGCCGCCCGCGTTGGTCACAACCGGCGTCACCCCGTAGGCCATACCCTCTATCACCGCGCGCGGCAGGCCCTCGCGCTTGAGCGTGGGCAACACGCACACGTCGCTGGCGGCCTGCACCTGGGCCGCGTCGCTGCGAAAACCGACCAGGTGGATCCTCTCGCGTGCGCTGTTCGCCGCTATTCGAGCCAGGGTCTTTTTTACGTGCACACGCCCTATCAGCAGCAGGTGCACCGGGCGGCCTTCACAGCGCATGGCGGGCAGGGCATCGACGAGATACGACAAGCCCTTGCGCGGCCGCTCGTTGACCAGGCAGGCAACCAGGAAAGCATCATCGGGTACCCCCAGGTCAGCGCGCGCAACCGGGGGCTCCTGGTACCAGTCAAGGTCATGGCCCTTGGCTATGGTGACGGCCTTACCGACGGGAAAACGCCACCAGGGCAGGTGAAGTTGCGTGTCAAAAAACTCGCGGGCCGCGTCGGCCACGCAGGCTATACGATCGAGGCGCGGGTGCAGGTAGGTAGCCCAGGCCATCGGGTCAAATACCGACACGTTGCCAACAGTGCCACGATAAACAAGCACCCTGGTGCCGCTACCCCTGGCCGCCGGCAACACGTTCTGCAGTGCGTGGGCGTTGAACGCGTGCACTATGTCGTAGCCACCAGTGGCCAGCCGTTCACGCAGCGCCCGGCGCGCGGCGAAATCAAAACGGTTGCCGATGGCCAGGTGGCTTACCCTGATTCCTGCGTCCACCATCAGCTGCCGCGTCGGCGCGGTGTCGGGACACATTACTTCTATTTCTACGCCGGCGTGCTTGAGACCTACCAGGGCCATGGTCTGCGGCAGGTCGCTGTGAAAACGATCGCTGGCGCCGGTTACTATGAGCACCCTCATCGGCAGGTCCGAGCCGGTCATCAGCCCAGCCTGGCCAGCCGCCGACGAACCTTCCAGTTGCGCCAGAGGTTGAGTGGTTTTTTTCGCAGCTTGTCACTGCCATCGGCAATGAACTCATCAACCGCGGCAAGCACGCGTTCACTCGCCCGCCCGTCGCGAGCCGGGTGTATCGCATCGGTGTATTCCCTTATCGCCGCCATCAAGCCGGCGGGCCGTTGCAGCGCCCCCTCTATGGCCGATTCCAGCACGGCGGGGTCGTCGATGTCTATAAGTTCGGGCCCCGGCCGGCGGTTCTTGAATGTGACCACCGGCTTCTGCCACAGCAGGAACTCCGACAGGGCCGACGACGTGTCTGAAACCATGACGTCGGCACGAGGAAACACGTCTAGTATGTTGTCGTCCTCGCTGAACTCGAGGTTCTCACCCACCAGCGAACGATAACGCGCTACGGTGTCGCTGTTGGTCTTGGGATGCAGGCAGACGATCCAGCGCCAGCGCCCCGTGGCCGACATGCGGCTCACCTGCTCGAACAGTACGCCCGCCGCGCTCCACGACGGCGAAAAGGTCGAGTGGTAGAGCACGACCGGTTTGTCGCCGACACGCGAGCTTGAGAAGCCGGCGTAAGGGTCGAGCTTGGGCCAGCCGGTTTCTTTGACGCTGAAGTGCCCGAGCGACGCCGCCAGGCGTTTAAACTCGGCCGTGTCTCCCGGCCCGGTGGTGCAGTAGAGGTCATAAAAACCCCGGACGTAAACATGCTTTGGTTTGCCGGCGTCGAAGCCATGAAAAACGGCTACCTTAACGCCCGGGAAAAACCCTGGTACGTGGTTGCCCGGCGCGAAGACTGCAAGCGGCGCAAAGCTGTTCACCTCGCCAATGCTGCGCAACACCAGGTCGTCGGACGCGAGTTCGTCAGCGCCAGGGCCGTCAAAAAACCACGCGGCTTCGTCTCCGCGTTTTCGTATGGCTACTTGCAAGGGACGCATTATTCCCGCGGCGTAACGCTCGGACGCATAAAGCAGGTAGCGCTTCACAAGCGCACCTTGTGCCGAGCCAGCTCATCGGCCGCGGTTTGCCGGGAGTCCGGGTTGCGCGCCATTTCGTACAGCCTCAGGCGCTTGTACACCGCGTAGGCGGCAGCGATATAGGACACCGCGAGACCCCGGCGCCCGTCGAGCAGGGCCAGGCGCAGCAAGTAGTTTTTCAGAAAGGTGGCAACGAAAACCAGGGGAGTAAACCACGGTGAGGCAGAGCGCCCGCGCTCGGCTGCCTGCAAAGCCCAGAGCTCCGAATAGCGCAGCACCTTCAGCTGCTTGTGCACCAGCGACGGACTGTGAAAGTGCAGGAACGGTTGCCTGAAACACTCGACCGCCCCCTCAAAGCTCAAGGACTCGTGCACCAGGGCGTCGCTCCAGCGCGCGCGGTCGCGATGATACAGGCGGCCGATCTTCTCGCCCACCATGGGGCGGTACCATCGCATGGGCGCGCCCATGTACCAGGCCGTTCTCCGCAGAATGCCTCCGGCACAGGCCGAAGACATCATTCCGGGTAAGCGCTGCTGCAGCTCCAGCGCCAGTTCCGGTGTGAGCGCTTCGTCGGCGTCCAGTACGAGGATCCAGTCATGTGCAGCGCGGCCGCTCGCAAAATTGCGCTGCGCCCCGAAGCCCAGCCACTCCTGCTGCACCACGCGCGCGCCATGTTCGACAGCGACATCACAGGTCGCATCACTGCTCCCCGAATCGACCACCAGTTTTTCGTCGGCGAAGGGCACGCTGTCGAGACAGCGGGCAATATTGTGCTGCTCGTTGTGGGTGAGCACAAGCAAAGTAAGCGGCAGCGGCTGGGCGTTCGCGTTACTCATCGGGCTCATACCTGCCCCATCGGACGGGGCCCGTCAAAAGCTAACCAGAACGCTCTCTCCTGTAAAACGGGAAGACGAGACCCCGGCCGTATTGCCGTTACTGTTGCCGCAGCGCGGCGCCTGTGAGAAATAAGTCCCCCGCAGCGTGGGCTACCAGCGTCACTAAATAGACGCCGTCCAAGCACCCTGCAACAACGAGGAGCAACACCGTGGCAGAACGTAAGGACAGTCCTGAACAGGCAGAGTTTCGTAAATATAGCCGGGCGTGGTTGGACGAAAACCGCCCCGCCCCGCCCTCGTTCAGGCTACCCCAGGGCGCCATCGAGGTAATGACCGAGGAACAGCGCGTGTACCTGGCCGACTGGCAATACAAATGCTGGGAGACCGGCCTGGTGGGCACCGACTACCCCAAACAGTACGGCGGCGGCGGCCACGAGAAATGCCAGGCAGTGGCCAACCAGGAAATGTCGCGAGCGCGCGTGCCCTACCTGCTCAACGTCATCGGGCTGGGCATGGCGGCCCCGACCATACTCCACCACGGCACCGAGGAGCAGAAGTGCCGCTTCCTGCCCAAGCTGCTCTCTTGCGAAGAAATCTGGTGCCAGGGCTTTTCCGAACCGGGTGCCGGCAGCGACCTCGCCAGCGTGCAGGCCTCGGCCGTGCGCGACGGCGACAACTGGATACTGAACGGCCACAAGGTGTGGACCAGCCTCGCCCACTTTGCCAGCTGGATGATCATCCTGCTGCGCACCAGCAACGACCATAAGTACAACGGGCTGAGCTATTTCGTCACCCCGGTCGCCGATACCGAGGGCGTGACCGTGCGGCCCCTGATCAAAATCACCGGCGAGACCGGTTTCAACGAGGTCTTGTTCGAAGACGTCGTCGTGCCCGACAACCTGAGGCTCGACGAGGTAGGCAAGGGTTGGACGGTAGCCATGACCACCCTGACCCACGAACGTGGGGCCGCCGAGGGAGCGGGAAGCGGCGGTGGCCTGTCGATTGAAGAACGCTTTGACTCCTTGCTGGCGCTGGCCAGGAGTTGCCCGCGCGGCAGCGGCTGTGCCTGGGACGACCCCGTTATCCGTGACCGCGTGATGGCAATCGCCACCAGGGTGGAAGGCTTGCGCCAGACCGTGAGGCGAAGTCGCGTCGAGTCGTTGTGTGACCACCCCATGCGCATACCGCTCGCGGGCAAGGTGACGATAACCGAACTGCTGCAGGACATGTCGGCGCTAGCAATGGAGATCGAGGGCGCGGCTTCGACGCTATACCTCGACGACCCCAACGCGCCCGACGAAGCCGAGTGGGTGCGCGCCTACATGAACTCCTACGGCATGACGATCGCGGCCGGCACCAGCGAAGTGCAACGCAACATACTGGGCGAGCGCGTGCTTGGCATGGCCAAATCCAAGTAACAAGAGAGCGAGAGACACACGATGGCAACTACCCAACCCAGGGACTTCGGCTTCGGCGAAGAAGAACAGATGGTACGAGACTCGGTGGCGCGCTACCTGGCCGACAACGCGGGCATAGAAAGCCTGCGTGGGCTGGTAGCCAGTGACCCCGAAAAAGCATACGGCAGCGGCGAGAACCCGGCCCCGTGGAACGAGCAGACCTGGCAGGGCCTGGTCGAGCTGGGCGTGAGCTCGCTGGCGGTGCCCGAGAGCAACGGTGGCGCCGGCATGAAGATGGTAGCCGTAGCCGCGGTTGCCGAAGAAGCCGGCCGCGTGGCCCTGCCCTCGCCGCTGGTGGCTACGCTGATCGCGAGCTGCGTAGCCCGCGAAGCCGATAGCCCGGGAGCTGCTGCACTGCTGGGTGAGATCGCGGCCGGCGCCGCGGTGTCACTCGCGGGCGTGCGCGCCGACGGAGACTGGCAGGTCGACTGCGACGAAGTGCAAGCGTCGGGCAGCAACGACGCGCCGGTGCTGAGCGGCGAAGCAACCTTCGTGCAGGACGCGCGCAAGGCTGGATCGTTTCTCGTCGCGGCGAGAGCCGAGGCCGGCGTGGGCTTGTACCGCGTGGCCGCCGACGCTCCGGGACTGATCATTGCGCCCGATCGCATAGTGGACCTCACCCGCGACCAGGCGAGACTCAAGTTTGACGGTGTAGAACTCGACGCCGACTGCGTGGTGGCCACGCCCGGGCAGGGCAGCGCGGCCTTGATGGCGGCACTGCCCGCAGTGCTGGTTATAGTGGCGGCCGATATGTGCGGCGCCGCTGAGTGGCAAATGCAGACCACCGCCGACTACGCGCGCACGCGCGTGCAGTTCGACCACCCGCTGGGGTTCTTCCAGGCGGTGAAACACCCCACCGTCAACATGATGCTCGACATAGATCGCGCACGCTCGCTGGTGTACGCCGCCGCCTGCGCGGTGGACTGCGAACCGGCCCAGGCCGAACGACTCGCGCGCATGGCCAAGGCCGCCGCATCGGACATGGCGGGGTTCTGCTCGGGACGATCTGTGCAACTGCACGGGGGCATCGGGTTCACCTGGGAGTGCGACCTGCACCTCTATTTCAAGCGCCAGTGTCACAACCAGGTGTTGTACGGTGACGCGGGGCGGCATCGAGATAACCTGGCAGCACTGCTGGACTGACCAGTCCGCCCCTGCGGGACTGGCCCCCACCCTGCCTGAGCTCGGGCACGCGGTTAGTAGGCGGCACGAGCCTCGTTAAATTGGTATACTGTTCGGCATGACTCGCATTTTTAAGCTGCCCAGCGCTCTGTTTGCCATACTGACCCTGCTGTCAGCGTCGGCCTGCCCGCCGCCGAGCTCGGTTTTTGATCCGTCCGCAACGACCACCACCACGGCAACCCCAGCGACAACCACCACTACAACCACCACGGTGCTTAGCTCCACCACGACCAGCGTTTCCACGACCAGTGTTTCCTCGACCTCTTCGAGCAGCACGTCGAGTACCTCGAGCACCAGCACGACGCTTGCGACCCCCAGCTACGACGTGAGCCTGTCGGTAGATAACGTAGGACTGGTGGGCGGAATGACAGTCGAGTTGAACTTTACCGGCCCTACCGGTTCCTTCGACGTAATCAGTGGTACGACGGCCGACTGCAGCAAGGCCCTTGAGATAGGGGGCGCCACGATGCTCGCAAACCGCAACCTGCCGGGCAAGGTCACACTGGCCTGGATAGACGTCAGCGGTTTTACGACCCCGACGGCCCTGGCGTCCTGCAGGCTGAGTTCGACGGCGGCTGTCACCTCGGCGGATTTCAGCGCCTCTGTCATCGAAGCCGTCAACGATTCGGGCACAGACATAGCGCCTGACCCCGTGGTGACGGTCACCGTCGCGCCGCTACCCTGACCCCGGTACTGCTCCCGGGCTGGTGCGCCAGGCAGGACTCGAACCTGCTACCCTCGGCTTAGAAGGCCGATGCTCTATCCGTATGAGCTACTGGCGCCCACCGCGCTGCAAATAGACCGGGTTCTAATCGGCCCGGCCGTTAAGTGGTCGGGGTGAGAGGATTTGAACCTCCGACCCCCTGCTCCCAAAGCAGGTGCGCTACCAGGCTGCGCCACACCCCGTGAAAGGCGGATTGTTCAACACCCCCGGACTGATTACAAGGCAGGGGCGTCGGGCTGGGCCGCTTCGAGCAACGCCAGCAGCTCGGCGACCGCGACAGCACGGTGGCTGCGCTCGTTTTTCTGCTGCGGGCTCGCCTCGGCAAAAGTACAGCCGAGGTCGTCGCGAAAAAATACCACGTCGTAGCCAAAGCCGTTTGATCCGCGCGGGCTGTCGGTGATCGTACCCCGGCAACGGCCGTCGGCCGTCAGCTCGCGACCGTCGGGCCACGACAGCGCCAGCACGCAGACAAAGGCCGCCGATCGGTCGTCCACCCCTTCCATGTTGGCCAGCAGGCAAGCGTTGTTGGCATCGTCGTCGCACTCGGGCCCGGCGTACCTCGCAGAGTAGACACCCGGTGCGCCGTCGAGCGCGTCTACGGCCAGTCCAGAGTCGTCGGCCAGTGTGGGCAGGCCCGACGCTTCGCACAGGGCGCGGGACTTGAGCAAAGCGTTGTCGAGAAAGGTTGTGCCGGTTTCTTCCACGTCGACCTCGAGGCCCAGCGCTTCGGGCAGTACCAGCTCGATGCCGCTGCCTTTGAGCAGTGCCTTGAAGTCGGCCAGCTTGCCCTTGTTGCCCGTGGCCAGGACAACACGCAGCCGATCAGCCATCGTTCTTGCCCGCGGCCAGGCTGGCGCCCCTTTCAACCGCCTCGCGCTGCAGCACAAGCAGTTCCTGCACGCCCTTCCACGCCAGCGCCGTGAGCTCGTCGAGGTCGTCGCGACCGAAAGTCGCGCCCTCGGCCGTGCCCTGCAGCTCCACGAAATCACCGGACGAGGTCATCACCACGTTCATGTCCACGTCGGCGCGCGAGTCTTCCTCGTAAGGCAGGTCGAGCCGGCACTCGCCGTCGACCACGCCCACGCTGATGGCCGCCACTCCGGCCGCCACCGGATCACCATCCACGAGACCCTGTGCGCAAAGGCCACGGCAGGCCAGCGAAAACGCTACCCAGGCGCCGGTTATCGAAGCCGTGCGCGTGCCTCCGTCGGCCTGGATTACGTCACAATCGAGCTTCACGGTGCGCTCGCCCAGGGCCTCCATGTTGACCACCGCCCTTATGCTGCGGCCTATCAGGCGCTGTATCTCCATGGTGCGACCGCCGACCTTGCCGCGGGCCGCCTCGCGGTCCATGCGCGTATTGGTGGAGGCCGGAAGCATGCCGTACTCGGCCGTCACCCAACCGCGCCCCTTGCCCTCGAGAAAACGCGGCACGCCTTCTTCTACCGACGCCGTGCATATGACGCGTGTGTTGCCCATCTCGATGAGCACCGAGCCCGCGGGCGACACCAGGTAGCCCGGGGTTATCCTCACGGGCCTGAGCTCGTCGTTGATTCTTCCGTCTGCTCTTTTAATTGCCATCTCACCGCTTTTTTTCACGGGCTGGGGCGCGGAGCAAATCGCCGCTGGGGGCCTGTTGCCGAACGATAGGCGGTCTGTATGCAAACACCGTCACAAGTTTGGCGACATTGAGGTAGCGGCCACGCGAATGGGGGTGTTACTTTCGTAACAGTAGCGATGATTCTGACGTTCGGGAGAACGCGAACACCGAAACAACCGGGAATACCACATGAACGAAGACAAGAACGAAATCATAGGTACGCATCCGCTCATGCAGCAGCTGCATCACCTGCTGGGCAAGGTGGGTCGCACCGACGCCACGGTGCTCATAAGCGGCGAAAGCGGCACCGGCAAGGAGCTGGTTGCTGCGCGCCTGCACGCCCTCAGCCCGCGCGCCGACAAGCCATTCGTGGCCATCAACTGCGGCACGATCCCCGGCGGATTGCTCGAGTCGGAGATGTTCGGGCACCAGAAGGGCTCGTTTACCGGTGCCGTAGGGCAAAGGCCGGGCATGTTTCAAATGGCCCATGGGGGCACGATTTTCCTGGACGAAATCGGCGAGATGGACCCGCTGTTGCAGGTCAAGCTGCTGCGAGTGCTGCAGGATCGCGAGATTCGGCCGGTCGGCGCCGACATGCCCTTCAAGGTCGACGTCAGGGTAGTCGCGGCCACCAACAAGAACCTGACCCGCGAGGTCGAGGAAGGCCGCTTCCGCGAGGACCTTTACTACCGCCTGCAGGTCATACCGGTGACCATCGCTCCCCTGCGCGAGCGTCGCTCGGACATACCCATACTCATTGAGCATTTCCTGCGCATCCACAACGAGGCGCGGCCTTACCCGCTGACTATTTCCGAAGAAGCCATGGTGCTGCTGTGGGAATACGACTGGCCGGGTAACGTGCGCGAGCTCGAAAACACCATCGAACGCCTTTCGGTACTAGCCGATTCGCCCATGGTGAAGCCCGCCGACCTGCCCGGCAACATCTCGGCCTTCCTGCCGCAGAAAAAGATTCCGCGAACGCAGCTCAACGACGACGGGCTCGATCTTAACGCGGCCGTCAACGAGTTTGAGAACAGGCTCATCGACGAGGCCCTGCGGCGCACCAACGGCAACAAGCAGGCCGCTGCTCGCTTGCTCGGACTCAAGCGGACCACCCTGGTGGCCAAGCTCCGACGCAACCGCGAAGAAAACTACGAAGCTCCAACCAGCTACGCTTACTGAGGAAGACGATGAAAGAGGAAACTTACCCCGCTGACGTGAAGCAGCCCGCCCCGAACCCCGAAGATTACCCGGTTATCCTGGTCGTCGACGACGACGCATCGGCCATGGAAGCGGTCGTAAAACTTCTGTCGCGGCGTGGATTCTACATGATTACTGCGGCCGACGGCATGGAGGCACTCGAGGTTCTCGACTCGCGCGACGACGTCGAGGTGGTGGTAATGGATGTGATGATGCCACGAATGACCGGACTCGAAGCCTGTCGCCACCTGCGCGGCAAGCAGCGTACAGCGAGCATCCCCATCATCCTGCTGACCGGCTGCGACGACGTGGCCACGCGCTCGGCCGGTATGAAACTGGGCGTGAGCGAGTTTCTCTGCAAGCCGTTTACCCACCACGAGCTAATGAACCGCATAAACGCGCAGCTGCACGCTCGTGAAATCTCTCGTCAACTGGCCAGCGCCGAAGACAGCCTGCAAGCGGGCTGAGTTCAGCGCAGTGCGGGGTTCAAGCGCTCGTCGTTGTATGCCTTGTACTGGCGGTAGAGCTGAAACCTGCGGCGCCCCAGCCGACAATCACTGAGCAACTTCTGCAGGCAGTCGGCGAGATCGGCGCGCTGTATTACGAGCACTTCCAACTTGCCGGCACACTCGCGGGCAAGCTCCGGGTCGTCATCGCGGGCCGCGTTAAGGCCCATGTGGTGGATCTTCAACGACAGTATCGACAGGCGGTCTATCATCATGCCGGCGGTCTCGGAGTGCAGGGGTGCCGAGGCCTCCAGGGAGTCGGCCAGCTCGGCCAGGAGAAATTCGTCTATCAGCTCCACGCCATCGTTTCGGCGCTGATTCCAGCCATCAATCTGCCGTTTTACTTCGGCGATCACCGAATCGTCAACGTCGCGACGGCGGGCCTCGTCCTCGAGGTTCCACAGTCCGAAGTTGCAGCTGTGCTGGGCCAGCACCAGCGAAAGCAGTTCCTCGCCCGGGACAAGCTCACCCGGGGCACCGGCGGGCCCGTACCACTGGCCCAGGGCACGGTCGTGCACGGCGACTACGTCAATATCCAACGACATACCGGCCATCTAGCACATCCCCACAGGAAGGGGGAGGCGCCTTCCTGTTAAATAGCGGTAAGAAATAGATGCACCTTAGTGGACAGCTGTGTACCCCGGTTGGCGGCCACACGAGCCGGACAGGAATTTTACCCGCGAAAACATTGCCCTGGCGGAGACGCTACGGATGGCACAGCGTTTGCTTGGTTGGGCCATGGTTCACCTTCCCAAACGGCGATCGGCCACCCTGCTGCTGGCGGCCTGCCTGCTGCTGGCCGAGTCGCCCTGGGCTACCGGCCTTCCCGATGCCCGCGGTGAGCTCGAAATTAAAGGCCAGCGACGCCTTCCCTCGGTGGCCCGGGTTATGGCCAAACGACAAGCCGACGTCTCCCCCGCCCCACGGGCAGGCCTGGCACCCGGCCGGCATCAAGTCGCAAGGCTCGACCGCTACGAGCACCTGCTGCGCTACTACTCTTCGCTGGCCTGGGGCGATTCTGACCGTCGCATTTCCAGCAATTATCTCAGGGCCCTGGTTCTTACCGAGTCTGGTGGCCGGGCCGACGCCGTGTCGCCGGTGGGAGCCCGCGGGCTTACCCAGCTCATGCCGGCCACGGCGAGGGCCGCCGCGCGCCGACTTGCGGCCGATGGACGCGATTACCTGTACGTGGACAAAGCCCAACTGCGCGAATTCAACGAATCGGATCTGTTTGACCCCGCCATAAACCTGCTGTTGGCCAGCTACATCAACACCATGCACATAAACCGCTTCGAACAGCGTTACGACCTCCTGGCAGCGGCATGGAACGCCGGCCCGGGCGCCGTGCGCCGCTACGGCAACACCACGCCGCCCTATCGCGAAACCCGGCAGCACGTCAGCCGGGTGCTTGGTTATATGCGCTGGTATGAGAGCAACGCCTGGGGCTGAGGCGGCTCAGACGCTGGCCGATGAAGCTGCCAGCAAAGAACGGGTGGCAGCGACTACCTGCTCGACTGTCACTTCCCTTGTAACTCCAGGGGATTGGCGACTTGGCGCCAGGCCCTCCACGTAGTGCTCCTCGCTCCTGAGTATCCTGTGGTCAACCAGCGCCAGCGGCGAGGCCGTCGCCGAAGGTTTGGGACCCGTAAATACCGCCGCTGGCACACCCTGCAGCCAGGCCATGTGCAAGGCCGCCGTATCGCTACCCACGTAGGCCCTGAACTGGCCCGTCAGGGCCACCAGCTCGGGCAGCGTGGTTGAGGGCGCCACGCAGCTGCTCGATCCGAGGGCGCCACGCAGCTGCTCTACCAGCTCCACTTCGTCGGGCCCCCACAGCAACATCGACCGTATGCCGGCGGCGTCGAGCCGCTGCAGGTACTGCCGCCAACGCTCAAGCGGCCAGCGCTCGCCCGCGCGACCGCTGCTGCAGCCCGGGTACAGGGCCAGTTCGGGGCAGCCGGCCTGGCTGTACATCGCCGAGGCGCGCAGGAGAGCGGCGGGGTCCAAATGCAGGCCCAGAAGCTCGCGCTCAACGGCCGTGTTGATGCCCAGCGGAGACAGCAGCTCGAGAAAACGCAGGACACGGTTCTCCCAACTGTCGCACAGGCTTACCCGCTGGTTCATGAACAGGTAATTGCACTCGCTACCGTCTTTGCGTGAGTAGCCAACGCGCAAGGGCACGCCACTCATCCAGGCAACCAGCCCGCTCTTGAGCCTGCCGTGAAAGTCGATGACGACTTCGTAGCGACCGGCCCTGAGCTCGCGCCTGAAGCGTTTTATTTCGGCCCAGGCGCGACCGACACCAGCGTTGAGCTCGGAGCGACGTAACACGTGAAAGCGGTCGATAGCCGGGTGACCCTCGAGAACGGACAGTACGCGATCCTCTACCGCCCAGGCCACCGTGGCTGCAGGACGGGCTTCGCGCAGCCGTTTTATTGCCGGGCACACGCGCAGACAGTCACCCACCGCGCCAAGGCGGATCACCAGTATTCGGGCTCCAGGATCGCTGAGTGCTGAACGGTCCACGCGCCGCTGTATAGCACGAACTACATACCGGCCCAGCCCGGGGCCTCTTATTAAAGCGATGTCGTTGAAAAGCAGACCCTTGCTTTTGTACAAGTATGGGGAGGCGACGGCACGGGCCTGCGGGGGAACGAAGCCGGTGCCCAGGGAGAGAAAAATGAAAGCAATCAATCAGCACGCAGGCTTCCCCCGAGCCGCTACTCTAAGTTCCGACCTGTTGGCCGTTGGGCTTCTGGTCGCAGGCCTTGCCCTGCCCACGCCATCTTACGGCCACCAGCGGCTCGTGACCGGCCCACTGGCCATGCAGCCGGCTTCGCCTGGCGGAGGCGAGGCCCGCCTGGCCTTCGACGAAAACGCCCAGGACCTCGCGCGCCTGCGTTTTCTGCTCAAGCGCGTTGAGGATGAGCATGACCGGCGGGTCGCCGAGCGCCTGCACTCCAGCAGCCGGGACCTATCGGTTTACTTTGATACCGCTCCCCGGCCGACCAGCAAAAGAGAAAACAATTGAAGCCGCGGGCCAAGGGCAAGTCGCGACGGCTGTTCTTGAACGCCCTGTTGGCAGTGCTGCTCGCCAGCGCCGGCACACCGGGCAGCAGCAACGCCCAGCAGTCCTACCCGACACCCGGCGGGGCCTCGGGCTCACAGACCGGCGATGGCTCGGCGCCCTTTGCCTCCATGGCCGCCGACCCTTCGGCCGACCTGTTCACGGGCTCGGCCACCGTGGGCCTGCCCATCGAACTCCCCCCGGGCCGCGGCAGTCTCACCCCCAGCCTCGGGTTAGGCTACAACAGCGCGTCGTCCTCGTCGCCGGGCGGTGCCTGGGGTCGCGGCTGGAGTATGACGGCTGCCAGGCTGCACCGCTCCACCACGCACGGCGTCCCGCGTTACGACACCCAAGACAGTTTCGTACTCGAGATGGGGGGATCCTCGATCCGGCTCGTGCCCGGGCAGGGCCGGCTGTACCGGCCGGCCCACGGAGAGTCGGCCCTGCGCGCGGGTTTCGACCAGCAAGCCAATCTCTGGAAAGTCTTTGATCCGACCGGGCTGGTCCACTGGTTCGGCGCTACGGGCGGTGCTGGTAACAACAGCGGTGCCGGCCGAATAGGTCCCGACCCGTTGCAGGCCGACGGCACCTTCGCCTGGGTCATCCTGAGAACCGAGGACCTGTTCGGCAACAGCATCGACTACGACTGGCAGTTCTTCGGCCAAGGTGAGTTGTTGCCTCTCGCTGTGCGCTACGGCGGCAACCAGCAGATAGCCAACTTCATAGAGCTCCGCTTCGACTACTCGCCTCGCCTGTACCCCGACCAGCCGAGAGCTGACTACTCGGCCGGTTTTCGTCGCGAAGCCAGCGTGCTGCTCGGCAGCATCAGCACCTGGGTAGAAGAGCGACAGGTTCGTCGCTACGAGCTCACCCACGCCGTGGACGCCGTTACCGGTGCGGCCCTGCTGCAGTCGGTGGGCCTGACAGGCTTTGGCTGGATTGAGGGCACCGGTGCGAGCCCGGCCGACGACGTCACCATGCCACCGGCGGTGTTCGCCTACGCTCCCACCCTGCAGACCGGCTGGCCGCTGGGCAGCCTCGAGCAGCGAGCCAATTACGCCATCAGTTTTGACGGGCCCGACCGCATCCGCGACCCGCGAGGAGAACCCAAACTCGAGCTGCTCGACATGACCGGCGACGGGCTCGTGGACCAGCTCGAAACCGGCGGCGACGAGGTCACCCTGCGTCGCGGGAACGGCCGAGGGTTTGACCTCGCGGTCGACTGGCCGTCACCCGTTCTCAACAACATCAGGGACATAGACCAGGCCTCGAACATACAGCACAACATTTTTGACCTCGACGGTGACGGCCTGCCCGACTACGTGGAGGCCGACGAGGCCAACCTCTGCAGCGGACCGGGGCTGCCGACGGCCTGGTGCCTGCACCGCAACACCGGCAACGGATTCAGCCTTGCGCCGCAGGCCTGGCCCGCGCCCAGCTTCGACATCCGCCAGGCCGACTCCAACGGAGACCGCGTGCACGTTGAAATCGTGGACCTCAACAGCGACGGCCTGCCCGACTGGGTGGCCAGCTGGCCGTGGAGCACGGCCAGCCCCTGGTGGACCGTGCACTGGAACACCGGCGCGGGTTTTTCAGCCGTGCCATCGCAGTTTGCCGCGCCGCGGGCCTGGATCATGCAACGCCACAGCCCGGGCGACCAGGGCTACCTGGTCAGCGGACTTATAGACATAAACGGCGACGGCCTACCCGATTTCGTTGATGCGGCACCCAGCACCTGGCCCAACGCGACGGGAAACTACTCACCGCAGGAGATGTCCGAACAGCACTGGCTGGTCTACTTCAACAACGGCAGCGGCTTCGAAAGCCAGGCTCGCAGCTGGGGGCCCGGCGGCAACGGCGGCCCAGGGGGAAATGAGCCGCTGCTGGCCAACTACATCAGCCACGACCAGTCGCTGTCGAACTCGGTGCACAGCAGCTCCACTGCCTCGCAGGAGCTGGTCGACATAACCGGCGATGGCCTGCCCGACCTGGTCGCGCCCATAACCGGCAGCGGGCAAGCACATCTCGACGTACTGCTTTGCATCAACGGCGAGGCGGCCTGCCAGGCCGACCCCTTCAACGTAGTCTCCCCGCCGATCTGCTGCCTGAACAACTACCTGTTCGTGAACAATGGATCCGGGTTCTCCGACCCACAGCCGCTTGCCTGGTGGAGCGATAGCGGTCGCCTGCGTCTTGTTTCCACGCCCCCCGCGGTTCCCGCTCCCTCGCCGCAGTTGAACCACGATCTGCTCGACTTTGACGGTGACGGCCTGGTGGACCTGGTCGAACTGCACCGCCAACCCGACGGCAGCAACCGCTGGCAGGTTCACCTCAACCCGGCTTCGCCCAGGGCCGGCTGGTCAGCAACCCCCGACCACCTGCGCACCCGCCCGGGAGCAATGGTGGTCATGGAGAACGGCGTTGGCGGAGTTACCCAGCTCGAGTACAGCCCGGTCTCTATGCAGGATGACGAAGCCTGCCAGTACGACGCCCAGGGAAAGCGGCTTTCGGGCAAGTGCCTGCCGTTTCCCTTGTGGACGCTCAGCCGCCGCACGCTGTTTGACGTCATAGACGTCAACAACACTCCCGTCACCAGCAGCTGGGCCTATCGCGGTGCCAGCTGGGACTCCGCCGGGCGCGAATTCCAGGGTTTTGCCAGTACCGTGGCCCTACAGCCATCCGGACTGGCCCGCTTTACGTACTTCCACCAGGACACGGCGCGCAAGGGCAAGGTTTACCGCAGCCTGCGCCTGGGAAACCCCGCCTGCGCGGCGGCCGCCAGTCCCCCCCCGGGACCGGCCTGCGACCCTTGGAACTACCTGCTCGACGAGACCGCAACCCAGTGGCCCGATCCCACCCTGCTGCTGGCGGGCGCGGCACCACTGGCCCCCGTCTCCCAGGTCACCACGCCCTACCGCGCTGACTCGGCCTGCGGCTCCACATCGTGCCCGCTCAACTCGTTGGTACTGACCACGCTGTGGCAGTACGACCAGCACGGCAACGAAACGCGCCGCGAAAAACATTCGCCGTCTATCGCCTCGGTCATAAGCGTGGGCGAATTTCTACCGGCAGGAGTTCCGGTGCTCGACCCTGATACGCTCGAGGGCGCACGGGTTGTGAGCCGCCCGTCGCGGCTGCGCCTGTTTGAAAACCAGGAGTCCGGCACACCGCTCAGCGACAGTAGCTGGCAGTACGGGCCCCAGGCCGAACTCGCGTCTGAATCGCGCTGTCTCGCTTTTGACCAACAGGGCGACTGCTCCCGCTGGTCGGCCAACTCGTTCTTCTACAACTCGGATGGCCTCCTGAGCAGGGAAGTTTTGCCTACCGGCGGCCTGCGAACGATCGCCTACGGGGGGCCGTGGCAACTCTACCCGACCGTCGAGAAAACAGCCGGCGGAAACCGCTCCTACCTGAGCTACGACGCAGCCGCCGGGCTGCTGCTGCAATCGACCTCGGGCGACGGCCGGAGGGTGCGCAACGAGTACGACGGGCTGGGCCGCTCGGCGAGAAACTGGACGCCCGCTTTTTTGACCGCCGAGGCGCCGACGAACACCACCAGCTACCAGCAACCCCTGGCCCAGTGCCAACCGGCCGGTGGCCCCTGCACTTCGACCCGCGGGCACGTAAAGCTAAGCGGCTGGGGAAAGCCCGATTCAGTTATTTTTTATGACGGTCTGGGCCGCGAGGTCGCGACCCGCACCGAGACAGCGCGGCTTGGTGGCATTGCCGTCAACAGCCTGCTGAGCGGCCTCAAGTCCTACGACAGCAGCGGCCGGGTAACGGCCGAAGCGCTACCCTTTGAAGACCCGGTGAACACGGGCCCCACGAGCCACGCCGGCCTGCTCACGCTCGACGAGACCTTTGCCACGTCCGACCCCGAAACCCATCGTAGCTGGAGCTACGAGCTGCACTCCGGGAGCCTGCTCAGCTCCACCCTGCCCGACGGTTCGACAACACTTTTCGTGGGTTCGGTGGCTGGAGTGCGCGCCAGGGTCGACGCCAACATGGCTGCCGGTTCGCTGGCGGGCCAGGTCAGCCTGGAATACCTCGACGCACTCGGACGTGTGACGCGCAGCGAATCCTGCGCGGTTCTGCCATTGCTCGAAGCAGGCGACCAGTGCCCCGACAGCCAGCTGCTGTCGCGCAGCGAGGTCGCATACGACGCGCTCGGGCGCGTAACTGAGCGCTGGTTGTGGCGACTCGAAAGCCAACCCGCCGAGCCGATACTCTACGAACGCAACTGGTACGACGGCTCGGGCAAGCTCCTTCGCCGCGATGACCTCGACACCGGCACCTGGCTGTACCAGCGCGACGAAGCCGGGCGCGTGCTTTCTTTCGTCGACCCCGTGCACGAAGGAGCGACGCTGTCGCCCAGGCGCGGAGTGGTCGTGACCCGCTATGACAACGCCGGCCGGGTGCGGAAACGCAAGGGCCGCAGCGGCACCGAAAAGCTTCGCCAGGGTTACCGCTACGTCGGGGCCGGGCGCGTGGGTGAAGGCCAACTGGAAAGGGTCAAGTCCAAGCGCGGCGAATCAAAGGTGGATCGCCGCCTGGCTTACAACGAACTGGGGCTGGTGGCCTCAGAAGACATACGGCTTCGAACCGGCCGAGCGCGGTCGCGCTACATGGTGACCTACGAGTACGACAAGTCGGGCCGCGTGCTGTCGGTGGGCTACCCGTCGGCAAACTCGGCTGGACAGATGCTGGTCGAAAAACTTGAGACCAGCTACTCGGTGCTCGGGCGCGTGTTGGGCCTGTCGCTGGGCGACAAGCCCCTGGTGTCGGCCGTCGAGCACGACGCCTGGGGCAACACGACAAGAATAGAGTATGGCAACGGGCTGAACGACCACCTGGAGTACCTGCCACCTTCTCAAAACGCCTACCCCAGGTGCTGGCGCAGCAGCCCCACCGCGGCCCACGAACAGGGCCTGGCCAACTGCGGCGTTGAGCCCGGCGACCTGCGGGCGGTCGGGGTTGGGTCGCGCGACCAACAGGGCCGTATTCTCGAACTGCTCGACCAGCTTTGGGCCGGTCAGCAGCTCGACGAGAGCCTGCGCGTGGGTACAGCCGGCCCAGTAGCGGGCCTTGGCGGCTACGACGAACTCGGGCGGTTGCGGGAACTCACCTACCAACAGGGGTCTGGCTCGAGCCGCACCGAGCAGTTTGCCTATGATTCGCTGGGTAACATGACCGCGTCCAACGGTCAGGCCTGGCTCTACGACCCGCTGCGCCCCCACCGCCTCGTCAATGCCGGCGGGCTCGCCCTGGGCTGGGACGCCAACGGCCGGCGAAGCAGCAAGGGCGACTCAACGCTGGCCTGGGACATGGAGGGCAACCTCGTTTCGAGTGTTTCGGAGTCTGGCCACGAGATCCGCTACGCGCTTGACCAGGGAGGCGCACGGGTGGGTCGCTACGACGCGCAGTACGGCAGTTGGTCGCAGGTATACGCGACTCACAGCGGCGCGGTGTTGTTCGAAATAGAGGGCGGCCAGCTGCTGCGTTACTTCCACCTCGCGGGCCGACTGGTGGCGTCCGATCGCGTAGCCGCACCCGACGGCCTGTCGCTGGAAAGGTACACGCCTGCAGCCAACGGCCAACAAGCAGCATGGCCGCCGGCCGGGCAAACGGTCTACTACCACGTCGATCACCTGGGCTCTACGCGGCTCATAAGCGACCAGGACGGCCAGCCACTGCGCTACCTGCGCCACGACGCCTGGGGGCAGACGCTGGCCGTATACCAGCGCGAGGCCGACGGTAGCCTGGTCGCCTTGGAGACCACCCACTCCAGCAGCCGCTGGGGCTTTACCGGCCAGCGCTCCGAGATCAGCCATGGGCTGGTCGACTTCGGGCGGCGTTGGTACGACCCGGCCACCCGCCAGTTCCTGTCGCCTGACCCCGAGGGCCAGTTTGCCAACCCGCGGGCCTACGGGGCCTGGGACCCCCTTAATGGCACCGACCCCGACGGTGGCTTTTTCTTTCCTGCCCTGCCCGCCGTGCTCAACTGGGCGGCCACCAGCGGTATCGTCAGCGCCTTGCAGGCCACCGTCAAGAGCGGCGACCTGGGAGCGGGCATGCGCGCGGGCATGGCCAGCTTCATCAGCTCGGGGCTGGCGGCCACCGGCGTGCAGGGCATGCTGCTGCAACCGGTGTTCAAAGTGGCGACTCTGGGCAACGCCACGGCGGCCGCTGCCCTGTCAAAAACACTCAACCTGGCCACCACCGCCCGGGCCGGTGCCCAGGGCGACGTGGGCGGAGTTTTCCTTGCCATGGGCGGCCTTGCCTGGGGCCAAGCGCCGCATAGCGCACAAGCTGGCAGCAGATCCTTGGCAGCAGCCGACGAGGTTGCTACGAGTGTAGGTGGTGGCGGCCAGTCACCCGGAAATACCGGTGATACGCGGGTAACCGATGTGGTTCACCTGACGGGTCACAGAACCGGGGGGATAGGACCGTATCACTTGGCAATGGAGCGTAGGGTGGCCGGCTCCCAGGCCAACTGGATCAGCGGACACACCCCGAACGGAGGAATCCCAGTGTTGAGTGATTTATTCAGTGACCCCATAGCTGGTGGCATGAACCATCCCTCCGATATGCCGTCGAGAAACATCTCCATTGGAACTGTAGCACCACCACCGGGCATGAATCCCGGCGATTACTGGG
>CAUZFM010000002.1:0-57150 GCA_963579235.1 uncultured Binatia bacterium (SeqCode) | reverse complement strand
GGTGCCGGGCCTCGACCGCGACCGCTTGCTCGACTGGGCCCGCCGCATTGACGCCGGGCCGTTCAGCAGCGTGGCCGCCGGCGAGCGCATATTTTTTCCCAACCCGGAGATCATGATCGCGCTCACCGCCGCGGCTGCGGTCACGGAACGGGTGGCCCTGCAGACCTCGGTGGTAGTGTTACCCATGCACGCCGAGTTGCACGTGGCCAAGCAGGTAGCCACGCTCGACATGTTGTCAGAAGGTCGCGTGGTACTGGGCGTGGGCGTGGGTGGTCGCGAAGAGGATTACCGCGCGTTCGGCCGTCCCTACGATCGGCGGCGCCTGCGTCGCATGCAGGAGCAGGTGGCCACCATGCGCGCGGCCTGGCGCGGCGAGCCGACCGTCGAAGCGCTGCGGCCGTTGGAACCGCGCTGCGTGCAGGAAGGCGGACCTCCGGTGCTCGTGGGCGCCATCGATCCGCGCTCGATCGAACGCGCTGCCGCGTGGGCCGATGGCATATCGGGTTTCAGTTTCGGCCCTTCGAGCGATGAAACAGGCCTTGCCTGGAACACTGCGCGCGAGGCCTGGAAGGCCGCCGGTCGCGACAGCGCGCCACGCCTGGTCACGTCCTTCTGGTACGCGCTGGGGCCGGGCGCCCGCGACCAGCTCGACGAGGTGTTGCGTCGCTACCTGGCCTTCATGGGCCCTGAAATGGTGGACGCCATCGTGCCCATGGTGTTGATCGACTCGGCCGACAAGCTACGCGACGCCGTGCGGCGCATGGAAGACCTGGGTACCGACGAAGTGTTGCTGGTGCCCAGTACCACCGACCCCGACGACGTTGATCGCGTGGCCGACATCCTGGGCGACATGGTAGAGGCTGGCCCGGCGGCGTAGTGCAACAAAAGGTAACAACAATGGAGGACACGCAGATGGCAGAAGAACACCCGGCGCGCGCGGCGTCGCAACGCTCTATGAAACTCGTGCAGGAAAAACCCGAGGGCGCGCGCGAGCAGTGGATTGCCTTGTTTGCAGACGACGGTTGGATCGAAGACCCGGTCGGTGTTTCGCCCCTCGACCCCGAGGGCAAGGGGCACCACGGGCCCGAGGGCATCGGTGCGTTCTGGGACGCGACCATAGCTACCACCGGCATACAATTTGAACTGGTCGATTCGTTTTCCTGTGGCAACGAGGTCGCCAACATCGGCCGCATTCACACCACCCAGCCCGACGGCAGCACGGCACTGTGCGAAGGCGTGTTCGTCTACCGCGTCAACGACGATGGCAAGCTGCAATGCCTGCGGGCCTTCTGGGAGTTCGACCGCATGATAGCCACCTTTGCCGGCCCGCCTGGGTGATCGCTCCCGCCTGGATGATCAATTCCGCGCGAAGCTGACGCGGCCGCCGGTAACGGTAGTGCGCACCATCGAACTCGACAGCTCGTCGCGGGCTCGCGGCCACTGGCGGTCGAGCACGACGAGGTCAGCCGGTTCTCCGGGCGCCAGTCGTCGCGGCGGCCCACCCGGGTTCTGTGGTCTTCCGCTAAAAAGCGCCAGGGCTTGCTCGGGCGTAAGGCTCTCGTCGACGCCGAGGCCGCGGCCTCCGGCCGTCTGCCTGTCGACCGCCGCTTGCATGGCCAGCCAGGGATCGGCGTCGCCGAAGGGCGCGTCGGTGCCCGCACCCAGCGTAACGCCGCCATCCACGAAGGCGCGGCAGCGGTAGAGCAGGGGATGGTCGCTGCGTTCGACCTCGCGCAGGTAGGCGTCGCCGCGGCTACGCACGAAGCCCGGCTGGGTGACCACCGCAAGGCCGAGTCCGCGCGCCAGTTGCACCGCTTCGTCGGGGCAGACCGAGGCGTGTTCGAGCCGATCGCCTGCCACGGCGCCTGCCTGTTCGAAAGCCGCGAGCGCCAGGAACAATTCCACGCGGGTCACGCAGTGTACGGCAACGGCACGGTCCGAGTCGTGGGCGCGGCTCATGTCGGCTGCCAGCTCGTCGATAGCGGGCAGCGCGCGCTCGTCGAGCACGAGTTTTACCGCGCCGGTCTCTATGCCATCCACCATCGACCCATGCTCGCCGAGCTCAAAGCCTCCCATCAAGGTGAGTCGTAGCGGCAGGCTGCCGTCGGCCAGCGCGCGACCGAACAAAGCGGCCTCGTCGGCTCCGTTAGAAGGGGTGGCGTCTGTCACCCCGGTGACTCCCACGGAGGCAAGCTCTGCGCCCACCTGCGAGAGGTCGGGAGCGGAACCCGCACCAAGCTGCTCGCGCAACCACTGGTCACCGCGAAACAGTCGTCCGGTGGCGTGGCCCTTGCTGTCGCGCTCAACGCCAACGTGGTCGGCAGTGTCGAGTTTGAGCATCCGGCAGGCCGTCGAGTTGAACACCCAAGCGGCGCCGCTGCGGTGCTGCACGCGCAGGGGCCGGTCGGCCATCATGCCGTCGAGCAACTCGCGGGTGAGCTGGCCCGCCACGGCTTCGTGGTAACCGACCGCGCGTATCCAGCCTTGCGCGTCGCGGGTAACAGGGGCGGCCGCAAGCGCCCGCCGCATGCACTCGGCATCGGGCGTGTCGCCTGGTCCGCAGGCCACCGAGTTTCGTGCGGCGGCCAGCGCGAGCAGGTGCAGGTGATGGTCGTGCAGGCCGGCAATGACAGCGCCGCCGTGCGCGTCGACCACGAGCTCCTCGCCGTTGGCCTGCAGGCGGCGGCCCACTTCCACCAGTAATCCGTCGCCGCAGCGGAGGTCAAGGCCGCTGTGGCCGTCTATTTCGGCGTTGACTACGAGCAAGTGCTTTCAGTGGCCCCGCTGTTCGCAAGCCAGGCCCTGACCGCCGGGGTGTCGTGGCCCAGGGTGGCCGCCCGTCGCCCGTTGCTTCGCGCTTGCGCTGGCGCCACCAGGGCTCGTTGGTCGTCAACCACGACCTGCCAGCCATCGGCGCAGCGGCTGACCTCTATATCTGCGCAACAGTCGGCAGCGTTGGCCGTGGCGCCAACGCAGTGCGCGGCCACCGAGGCCAGCGAGAGGTCTACGAGCCCACCGCGGCCCGCGCGTCGCAGGGCCACTGTGGCCACCGCCGCGTGCAGGCCCGCAAGGGGGTCGGCCACTGCGTCGCCGCAGAACAGGGGCTGTTGTTGCTCGCCGTCGTCGTTTTTGGCCGGGTGATCGCCGTCCACCCAGGGGCACAGACCGGCGGCGGCCCCGGCGTCGTCGCCGAAGGCCACGCGTCCGCTCTCGCGTCCGTGGCCGGTGATAGCGATCCACAGCAGGCCCGGTCTGCGCAGCAACAACTCGCCGGCCGAGATCCCTAGCTGCTCGAGGGCCCGCGGTCGCGAGTTTTCGACGACCACGTCGGCTACTTCGAGCAAGGAACGCAACAAGGCGAGGTCGCCATCGTCGGCAAAATCCAACGCGACGCTTTGCTTGCCGTGGTTGAGCAGGTCGTAAAAACGCGGCGGGCCCTGGCGTGCGCCGTCGGGCCGGCGCACGCTCTCCACCTTGATTACGCGTGCGCCGCAATCGGCCAGCAGTTGCGCGCACAAGGGGCCCGCCCACAACGACGAAAGGTCAACGACCAGCGGAGGGTTGGCGGCAAGCGTTAGCCGGTCAAGCGCCAGTCGGTCGAGAGTCGCCCCGTTGAGAGTCGCCCCGTTGAGAGTCGCCCCGTTGAGAGTGGTTATGCCCTGGGCAAAGCGTATCCAAGGGGGTGCGATGGCCGCCGGGCGCGTCACCCGGGAAACCGGCAGGCCCAGGAGCTCGGCGCGCTCGAGCAGCGGGCCACAAGACCTGTGATCCAGCTCGTGTTCGAGCAGCGGCCACGCGCTTGCGGTCGAGCTGGGCGGGGCCGTTTCGAGTTGGAGCCAGGCGGCGAGAGCTGCGAGGTCGTCGCTGCGCGCCAGGTTGACGGCCAGCCAGCCGTCACTGCAGGGCAACAGTCGGCAGGAGCCCCCGGCCGATAGCGGGCCTCTGCGCGACAGTTGTGCGCAGGCCGCGCGCTCGCCCAGTAAAGCAGCGCCGTTTAGTTCGTCGAGGCAGCCGGGTGCGAGCGCGCGCAGGGCAGCAGCGGCGCCGTCGGCACACAGCGCCAGCGGGCCTGGCGCTAACTGCGGCGCGCCCTCGGCGCGGCCGGTGAGTTGCATGGCCCCCGACCGGGCCCAGGCCAGGGCCGGATGCTGCGCGGGGCCAAGGTCGCCGGCGCACAACGGCACGCGGGCCGGGTCGAGGCCGCAGTCGGCAAGCAGGCCCCTGGCTGTTCCCCCTCTGGTCACGACGGCGATGATAGGGGCGGCGCCGTTGTTGCGCCAGCCGGGGCCTTCGTGTTTGCTCTGCAGGCTGGTGCGGTCACGGGCACCGGGGCAGCTGAACGGAGGGGACAGCAGATGGCTACAGTATTCGACAACACCGGGGATCTGCAGGCGGCGGTAGGACAGGAGCTGGGCTTCAGCGACTGGGTAGAGATCACCCAGGAGCGGGTCAATACTTTTGCCGACGCCACCGGCGATCACCAGTGGATTCACGTCGACCCCGAGCGCGCCAAGGACGGCCCCTTCGGCGCGCCCATCGCGCACGGCTACCTCACCCTGTCGCTCATCAGTATGATGCTGCCGCAGGTCATCACGGTTAATAATGTCGCCATGGGCGTGAACTGCGGAACCGACAAGGTCAGGTTCCTTGCACCGGTCAAGGTAGGCTCGCGCGTGCGCGCCGGTGGTGAACTGGTCAAGGCAGACGAGACTCGTGACGGTGCCGTGCAGGCCACCATACGCGTGACCATAGAGATCGAGGGCAGCGACAAGCCGGCCTGCGTGGCTGACACCATAAGCCGCTTCTATCCCGCCGGCTGACTCGTTACCGGGCTGACTGCCCTTTCAGGGGCGCTGGCTGCTCACCGGCACGACCTCGCCCGTCATGTACGAGGCGTAGTCGCTGGCGAGAAACATCATCACGTTGGCCACTTCCCAGGTCTCGGCGCTACGCTTGAAGGCCTCGAGATCTACCAGCTCGTCGAGCGTTTCCTGCGGCATTACCTTGCTCAGGAAAGGGTGCATGGCCAGGCTCGGCGACACCGCGTTGATGCGCACGCCGTGCGGAGCGGCCTCGAGCGCGGTGCAACGGGTGAGCGCGCCCACGCCGGCCTTGGCCGCGGCGTAGGCTGCCTGCCCGGCCTGCGCGCGCCAGGCGATGACCGAGGTGTTGTTGACGATGGCGCCGGTCTTGCGCGAGTACATGTGCGGCAGCACGGCCCGCGTTACGCGGAAGGTGCCCGTGAGCGTTATGTCGAGCACCCTGTGCCACTGTTCGTCGCTGGTGTCGACCACGTCGGCCGTGAGTCCCAGCCCGGCGTTGTTGATGAGCACGTCGACGTGACCCATCTCGCTCACCGCGGCGGCGATCATGCCGTCCACTTCTTCCTGTACGGTGACGTTGCAAAGCACCGAGGCGGGACGGCGGCCGCTTAACTCCTCGAGCTTGTCGACGGCTTCGGCCAGGCGACGCTCGTGGAGGTCACTCACCATAACGGTTGCGCCTTCTTCGGCGGCACGGCGGGCGGCGGCAAAGCCGAGGCCGGTGCCGGCGGCGGCCGTCACCAGCACGGTCTTGCCGGCCAGCAGGTCGTGGGCTGCGGGATAGTCGGGTACGTTTTTACTCATGTTGCTTTCGGGTCCTCGTGGGCGTGTTGCTTCGGCTCCTGCCGATCATTCGGGGCGCGCTTCGCGTGGCAGGCCCAGCGCGCGCTCGGCGATTATGTTGCGCTGTACCTGGTTGGTACCAGCATAAATAGTGTCCGAGCGGGTAAACAGGAACAGCTTCTGCAACATGGTGAGTTCGCCGTCCTCGCCGGTGAGCTCGGCATCGGCGCCCATTACGTCCATGGCCAGTCGGCCCAACTCGCGGTGCCAGGTGGCCCAGTAGAGTTTGTAAATCAGCGCTTCGCGGCTGAGTTCTCCATTCTCGTTGCCGGACAGCATGCGCAGGGTGTTAAAACGCATGATGCTCAGGCCTATCCACGCGTCGGCCAGGCGCTGTCTCACGACCGGGTCGTTGGCGCGGCCGTTTTTCTCGGCGGCTCGTATCACCGCGTCGAGCTCCTGCACGAAGTGTTGCTGTTGTCCCAGCGTGGACGCGCCGCGCTCGAAGGCCAGTGTTCCCATGGCCACCTTCCAACCCTCGCCGACCTCGCCGACCACGTTGTCGCGGTGGGTGTGGGCGTTGTCGTAGAAGACTTCACTGAACTCGGCGTCGCCCGTGATCTGCACGATGGGGCGTATCTCTATCCCATCCTGTCGCATCGGCACAAGCAGGTACGACAATCCGTGGTGGCGCTGGCTTCCAGCCTCGGTGCGACAGATCACGAATCCCCAGTCGCACCACTCGGCCCAGGAGGTCCAGACTTTCTGGCCACTGATAACCCACTGGTCGCCCACCAGTTCGGCACGGGTCTGCACGTTGGCCAGGTCGCTGCCGGCGTTGGGCTCGCTGTAGCCCTGGCACCATAACTCCTTGCCCGCGGCTATGCCGGGCAGGAAGGTTTTTTTCTGCTGCTCGCTGCCGAAGGCAATGATGGTGGGGCCGAGCAGGCCTTCGCCCATGTGCCCGAGCCTGCCCGGGCCGCCGGCGCGCGCGTATTCTTCGTGGAAGATAACCTGCTGCATCAACGACAGGCCGCGACCACCGTGTTCGGTGGGCCAGCCCACGCAGGTCCAGCCGTTGTTGCCCAGGTGTTGCTCCCAGGCCTTGCGCTCGTCTATCAGTGCGCTGTCGTCGCCGGGGCCGCCGCGGTGGCGCAAGCAGGCAAACTCGCCCACGAGGTTGTCGGCCATCCAGTCGTCGACCTCGCGCCGAAAGATTTCATCCTGTTGGCTGAAGCGCAGATCCACCGTGGCATAGAACCCACCCCCACCTCCCTTGTCAAAAAGGGGCGCCTCCTGCTCAGTGGATCGACCGGTACGTCTCCCCAGTTCTTGTGGCAGGTGGGGTGGGCGGGTAATCAGTGGTTGACGATGAAACTGGGTATTACGATGTTTGCGACCGACCGTTCGATGGATCCGGTCGCGCTGGCCACCGAGGCAGAGGCGCGTGGCTACCACTCGTTTTATGTTCCCGAGCACACGCATATTCCCAGCAGCCGTATCACCCCGGCTCCGACCGGCCAAGACACCTTGCCCGACGAGTACAGCCGCACGCTCGATCCTTTTGTGACACTTGCCGCCTGCGCGTCTGTGACCGATCGATTGCTGCTCGGCACCGGTATCTGCCTGCTCGCCCAGCGCGATGCCCTGATCACCGCCAAGGCCGTGGCCACCCTGGACCTGTTGTCGCAGGGGCGTTTTGTTTTTGGTGTGGGCTTTGGCTGGAACCGCGAAGAGATGCAGCATCACGGCATTGATCCGTCGCAGCGCCGGGCCGTACTGCGCGAAAAAATGCTCGCCATGCAGGAGCTGTGGAGTCGCGACGAGGCTTCCTACCAGGGCGAGCACGTGAGCTTCGAATCGAGCTGGTCCTGGCCCAAGCCGCTGGGTGGGCTGAGGCCGCCGGTGCTCATCGGCGGCGCGCCGGGGCCGACGCTGTTTCGCCAGGTGGCCGAGTACGCCGACGGCTGGATACCCATTGGCGGCGCCGGCATACGCGGCGCGTTGCCCGACCTGCACCGGGCCATGGAAGAAGCGGGCCGCGACCCGGCCGAGGCCCGCGTGGTGCCTTTCGGCACGATGCCCGACCGCGACAAGCTGGGTTACTTTGCCGACCTCGGTATAGAAGAAGTAGTGTTCAGGTTGCCCTCGGCCAACAGCGACACAGTGCTGCGTTATCTCGACGACTACCAGGCCTTGATGGACAGCTGACGACCCGCGCGGACGGCGCTGCTCACTGGTCCATGTAGCCCAGCGCCTCCAGCCGGCTGCGCGTGGCGTCGTCCATCTCGAGCTTTCCCGTTTCGCCGTCCAGCCTGCCGCTGTATACCGGCCACAGCCGATTCATGGTGTCGGCCATTTGCCGCAGGACGCCGGGCACGAATCCTTCGCTGGAATCCAGTCGCTGTTGCTCGGCCGGGTCACGCGCAATGTCGTAAGCGTAAACATCTCCGTTTTCGTACAGCTGCGTGACCTTGCGCCCACTGCTGCGCAGCGACGATTGGTAGTTACGACTGCCCAGGCGGTAGAGTTCGGCCAGCGTGGAGCGGTCGCGTTCCTTCTCGCCGTGAAAGGCTACCCCAGCCAGGTTTTCTCCGTCCATGCTCGCGGACGGGGTGACCCCCAGCAGCGAGAGCAGCGTGGGCATTATGTCGACTATGCTGGTCTCCATTTTCACCACCGGACTCGTGGGGGCCACGCCCGGCACGTAGAGCACCAGTGGCACCCGGGTCACCTCGTCGAAGAGGGTCTTGTGGTGTCCCTTGCCGCCGTGCTCGAAAAATTCGTCGCCGTGGTCAGACGTGATCACGATGATGGTGTTGTGGGCGACCCCCAACTCGGCGAGGGTGCTGCGCAGCTTTGCGAGATGATCGTCGACCAGTCGAATCTCGCCGTCGTACAGCGCCAGCAGGTGGTCGAGATCCCTGCTGGCCATGCCCGGGTGCACGCGGGGGTTGAAGTAGAAATCGCGGCCGTCGATGTCGCCGTCGTAGGAGGGGTCAAACATGGTGTCGTAGGGAGCGCCGGGGGCGTAGTCGTAGTGCACGTCCCAGTAGTGCAGGAAGAGAAAAAAGGGCTCTTCCGCGCCCGCGTTCCGGGCCAGCCACGAGGCGGCAGTTTTCTGCAGCAGGGGTGCAGTAACCGTCTTGTACGACTCTCCGTTGGTAGCAAAGCTGATGGTATGATCGTCGTAATCGTCGAAGCCACGATCGAAACCGTAGCGAGCTTCGACGTAGGGCGCCGAGACGACCGCTCCCGTCCTGTAGCCGACTCCTTTCAACGACTCGGCCAAGGTTGGCACGTCGGCGGTCAGGCTGCGGTCGTCAAAGGTCACGCCGTGCCCGAGCAGGCTGCGGCCGGTGAGCATCGACATGTGCGCGGGCAGCGTCCAGGAAGTCACGCTGCTGTTATTGCGAAACAGTACTCCCTTAGCCGCTAGTTCGCTTATGGTCGGGGCGGTGGAGCGATGGTAACCGTAGGCATCCAGGTGATCGGACCGCAGGCTGTCAATAGAAACCAGCACCAGGTTGTATCCCGGGGCAAGAGCGGGCAGGGGTTTGCCCGCGGGGTCTGCACGTTCTTCGAGTGTTGCGTCAATGGCCGTGGCTGTGGGCAGCGCCCTGGCCTGGGCGACCAGGGCCGAAGAGGTTGCGATTGCCAGGAGCGCGGCGGCTGTCTTCCAGCTTCTCTCCGGTAGACGGTCCACCAGCGACCAGCTGGCCAGCGCGCAGCCGGCGAGCAGCAGCAGCGCCAGCGCGGTGCCGTCGAAGATAAAGCTCCACGCCAAAGCCTGGCCGACGCGGGGCAGGGCCGCCCAGTTGAGCAGTTGCGGGACACCTCGCAGGAGCCATCCTCCGGCGATCACCGCCGCTTCGAGGCCCAGAAGCCAGCACAGGGCTCTGCGCCGAACAGCGTCGGTGTCGCTGGCGCGGAACACCAGCATCAATAGTGTCACGGCAGCCGCGGCTTCAAGCGCCACCGCTGCATTTACGGCGAGCAGTCCCCACAACAGGTCGAGCTTGGCCAGGAAGCCCGGTCCAATGAAGGCCGTGGGGCGTCCCGGCAGGGGAAGGTAGGCACACAGTAAGTCGTAGTAGCGGGTGAACGCGTCCCACCAGTAGAGCGGTACGAAATCATTGGGAGCCAGTATGCTGTTACGCCGGGTCCACGCGGCAAGCAGCGTCATTGCCACTGCCTGCAGAATCGCCATGCAGGCCGCCGCGGCCAGCGCGGCGTTGAAGAGCCTCTTCAAGCGCGCCACCGTACTACTCTCCCACGTAGCCGAGCGACTTGAGGCGCTCGAGGGTCTCGGAGTCCAGCTCCACTCGTGTGTCCGACTGCGACTCGCTCAGCGTGTGCTGCTGGGCACGCCAGCGCTGCTCGCTCCAGTGGCCCAGCCCGTCGAGTTCCACGCGCAACTCCTCCCGGCGTTCTTCGGCCAGGTCGTGCTGCTCTCCAGCGTCTCGGGCGAGGTCGTAGTATTCTACCGGCGCCTTTTTCGGATGAGTTATTCGGTTGAAGTGCTGGATGGTTTTACTCGTGGGCAGACGACGGGCGATCTGCAGGTTGAATCCACGCTTGTCAAAAAACTCTCCGTAGACTGCTCGCTCGCGACTGCGCGGGGTGGCCGCTCGCAGCTCGAGCAGGCTCAGCCCTTCCATCACGGGGGGGGCGTCCAGCCCCGCCACGTCTATGATGGTGGGCAGAATGTCCACGAGGCTGGCTTGCTGGCTGACGGATTCACCAGCCCAGCGGCCGTCGGGTAGTCGAACGATCAGCGGTACTCGCAGCACCTCCTGGTAAAGCGTCCGATGGTGGCCCTTGTTGCCGTGCTCGAAAAACTCGTCGCCGTGGTCAGAAACGACGATCACCAGGGTATTGTCGCGGAGCCCCAGCTCGTCAATCCTGGCCAACACGCGGCCCACGTGTTCGTCGGTAAAACGGATTTCGCCGTCGTAGAGGGCGAGTATGTGCTCGAGGTCGCGCGCGGGCATGTTGCGGTTCACGTCCTTGCGCTCGATGAAATCGGTACCGTCCATTTCGCCCTCGTAGTCGGGGTCGAACATGGTGTCGTAGGGCGCGGGAGGCACGTAGTCGTAGTGGATGTCAAAGTAGTGCAGGAACAGGAAGAAGGGCTCGTCGGCGTGTTGGTCGAGCCAGCGCAGGGCGTTGGCATTTATGTCGGGAGCGACGATCGCTTTCCTGGCGAGACTTCGGTGCTCGTAGGCGGCGCTGAGGTCCAGGTACTCGTCCATGCCGCGCGCGTAACCGTACATGGCGGCGACGTAGGGGGCCGACACGAACCCCGCCGTGCTGTAGCCCGCCGCCTTCATGATCTCGCCCAGCACGGGAATGCCCGGGTCGAGAACGTTGGTGTCGTGTACCACCCCGTGTGACAGCTGGTAGCGCGAGGTGAACATGGTCAGGTGGGTGGGCAGCGTCCACGACGAGGTCGAGATGGCGTTGTCAAAACGTATTCCATCGGCCGCCAGTTTTTCGAGCGCGGGCGTGGTGGCCCTGTGGTAACCGTAGGCGCTCACGTGGTCGGCCCGCAGGCTGTCGAGCGAAATAAGCAGCACGTTGGGCTTGTCGTACACGGGCGAGAAGCCTTTAAAGCTTGTCGTATTCGCGGGGCCGGCGCTGCCGGGCAGTGCAGCGGGGAGCAGCGCGAGCAGGCAGGCCAGCGCTGCGATCGACGACGCTCGCGGGGAATTTTCGAGGCGGGACGTCACCAGCCGGGCCAGGATAAGCGACACGGCCAGCACCGCGAGTGCCACCAGTGTTCCGTCTACGACCAGGCTGCGCGAGCGGTAGAGCAGGTGCTTGAGCGATGGGCTTTCGGCAAGCGACAGCGCCCCGATCGCCGTGGTGGCGTGAACGACCAGCGCTAACCCTGCCCATGCCCACAGGTAACCACGGGCAGTGGGCGGGCATCGGCGCCCGGCCAGCCGACCGAGCAGGGAGCCTAAGGTGCCGATCAGCAGCGCCATGGCCACCGTGGCGGGGAGCAGGTCGGCCAGCAACGACAGGTGTGTCACCGTGCCGGTAGCCGTGAAGCTGTTAGGTAGCGAGGGCAGCCACGAGAGCCAGCCGTCTGCTGCGTACCTGAGTTTGGCGAGAAAATCGTACAGTTGGTTCGCAAAAAAATCGTAGGGGGGAATCACCTGGTCGCGGTAGACAAGCAGCAGGGCCACGCTTTCGACCAGCGATTGCAGCACTGCCAGTGCTAGCAGGGAGCCCAGGCCGGCGCGCAGGTGGGCTCTTGTCCTGTTCATGGTCCTGGTCTGCTGTCGCCCGCCATCGGTCGGCCGAAGCGCACTATGCGGGGATCGCTTATGGTCCAGGTCACCAGCGCGGCCAGAAAACTCAGGCCGTAGGTCAGGTCACAGACCAGGCCCATACCAGCGCAGAAGACGCGGTCGGCACCCTTCAGCCAGCGGGCCGAGCTGCGCCAGTAGTAGAACCCGCGTGCAGCCAGCAGGGCGGTGGCGAGCAAGGCGACCGCCGGGGTGCCTGTGGCGCAGGCTATCACTCCAACGGCCGCGATCGGGCCGAGGGCTACCTGCACGATACGATGAAGGATACGGCTGCGGCGGTTGTCCTGGTTACCGGTCATCAGGTGGTGGCCAAGTCCGTACTTGAGAAAGATGTAACCCTGTCCGTTGGCGTACTTGTACTGTTTCTTTATTACCTTGCGCAGGTTGTCCTCGGTCTGGCCGAAGTCCAACGCGAACTTGAGTCGCTTGTCCTGCACCAGGCGGTAACCCAGCTGGCGTATTCGGGCCGAGATGTCCTGGTCCTCGGTGGAGTTGTAAAGACCCTCGAACCAGAACCCTATTTCTTCGAGCGCTCGCTTGCGCACCAGGTCGCAGCGGGTTTCGATGAAGCTGACCTCGAAGAGTCCGTCGTCGGGGTTGTCGTCGACGTCGAGCAGGTTCACGACAGTGAACATCCGTTGCACGCGGTTGAGCGTGTGCAGGTCGCTGAATACACCCTGGCCGCAGAGTCCGGCTATGCTCTCGTCTTCGAGTACGCTCACGGCCGCCGACACGTAGGCCGGGTCGGTCAGGTGACAGTCGCTGGCCATGAGCAGTACGAATTCACCCCGGGCGCGGGCGGTGCCGATGTTGTAGGCGCCAGCGGTGCCGCGATTGGTTTCGTTGAATACGGCCGTTATGCGGTCGCCGAAAGAACGTAGTATATCGGCCGTCGAGTCCTGCGATGCGTCGTCGACTACAATGCACTCGATGGCGGGGTAGTCCTGCGTGAATACCGATTCTATGCCCCTGGCTATGGTGTCCTCACCATTGAGCACGGGGATGACGACCGAAACCAATGGCCGTGTTTTGTGCGTAGGTGTTTGCGAAGTAGCTTCTAGTGACATCTGTCCTGGCCCTGTTCTAATCGCGTGGACGGCCCGTGGCCAACCCTGTTATTGCGCTGTGTGCAGCCAGCGGTGCCACTCTATATGATAATTATTCAGAGGATGAAACGTCGGCCCGGTTTGTCCGCGCCATGTTTTGCCTGCTGGGTGCCGCACGGGTATTAGCGCGCCCGGGTGCCGTCGCGTTGGTAGATGACGATTTCCGGGTTCAGGCTACGTATGAGGGGCCTTTCTATCCACGGCCTGGCCTTGAAGCGCGCGGCCTCGCTGTAGCCAAGGCTGCCGTCGCGCAGGGCGGTGAGCAGTTCCACGTTCTCTCGCCGCTTGTAGTTCATGATGTTGCCCGTAACGCTCACCTGGTTGGGCAGCCAGTCGGCGGTGTCATCCTGTTCCGCGTCCGTGGCCCGGGGGTCTTCCGGATTAGCGGTCCCCGACTGTTGCCAGTCGCTGCTGTACTGCACGGTGATTCCCCCCAGCGAGGCTTCCGACACGACCACGAAGTCGGGGAGTCGCTGGCCGAACGCGGGCTTGTTGCGGTCGGCGAACTTGATTTCGTGGTGCAGCAGTGGCGGTGGGATGCGCGGCAGGTAAGTGGCGCGCTGCCAGGTCTCCACCTGTTGGCCCGGCTTGCTGTTATCCTGCAGCCAGCGCTCTGCCGGGTAGCGGCCGTCAGCAATCAGCATGTGGTCAACGTCGAGGCCGTATACCAGCGCGGCCGCCAGCAGCAGCGTGGCCAGCGCTCTCGCGGGCAGGACCAATCGGCGGGTCGACGCCAGCGCTGCCAGGGCCACGCCGGCAAATACGCAGGCCAGTACCGACAACGGCAGCACGTAACGGATACTGAGCGACAGCATCGACCTCAGCCCGAACAGGTAGAAGCCGAGGGCGGGCAGCAGGGTAAGCAGAAGCAGGGCGCCGTGGCGGCGCAGCACGGAAAGCAACAGCCCGGCGGCAGCCAGCAGGGCGGTCAGGGGTCCGAGCGAGTCGAGCAGCGCGCGGGCAGCGATGCCTGCCTGTTTCAGCTCCACGGCCATACCCCGGTCGGTACTGAAATCGATGGGGAAATAATAAGGGGAATATTGGCGGGCCACGTCGGCGGGCAGCGAGTGGGTCAGGAACCGCAGCCGGTTTACGAAGCCCGACGGGTTGAGGGGCACGTTGTTGGCTACGACCATGGTCGCCACGAAGGCCGTACCCGCCCAGGCGGCTCCCTTCAACAGCGCGCTCCATCCCCGCCCACCGATCTTGATCAACAGCGCCAGCGCGGGCACCAGTCCCACGAAAAACCCCGCGCCGAGTTCCTTGGTCGAGACCGACATGGCCGTGGCAGCCCCCAGCAGCATCCACCAGCGGGGCCGCGCGTCTTCATCGAGCAGTCGGACGGCGGCGAGCAGGGCCGCGAGTAGCCAGAAGACGTAGGGTATTTCTACGTTGGTGGTGTGAGAGTAGAAGACCACCGGGTAGCACAGGGTGGTGAGCAGGGCAGCGGCTATCCCTGAGTCGCGGTCGACCAGGCGGCGGACCGAGAGATACACGAATACTGAGCAACCGGCTCCCATCAGCACGCTGACGGTCCGGCCGCTGAGGGCCAGTAGTGTCATCACGCCCTCGGGGTCCTGCATGCCCCAGGGGTAGTCTGCCGTCGGCGTACCCAGGCCACCGGTCAGCCAGGTCAGGGCCAGCGGCAGCGAGTAGGCGGCACCCAGGATGAACACGTGCCCCATGGGGTACTTGAACCAGAACCATCCGCTGTTGAAGGGCTCCGCCATCAGCACGCGGTGCATGATCGACAGCGGCGCACCCGGCTTGATGGCGTCGGCGGCCCAGGTCTGGTTGCCGGCGGGCAGTCCCCAGCCTATCCCGCAAAAATTTATGGCAAGGGCCAGCGCGAACAGTACCCAGGGCAGCCATCGATTGAGACGGTTTGCTTCCATTGGAGCCGGGCGTAGCGTCGCCGGCCGCAGGGGCTCGGTCGGGCGCGTTGCTGCCTATGAACAATTGCGCGGTTATTCCCGGCCGTCAACAGGGGGTGTGCCCCTGCCGCCTTGACCGTACCCTGCGGGAACCCGATAATCCCGGTTCTGTCGCGAGGCCCTGAGCCCACCGCGGCCGCCAGCTTGCCCCGTACAAAGAGGAGAAAACCATTGAGTGATTACAAGTATATCCGGGTAGACCAGGAAGCCCATGTGGCCGAGGTCGTGCTCAATCGGCCCGAGAAACTCAACGCGATGCCGTTCGAGCTTTTCTACGAAATCCGCGAGGCTTTCGGCAAACTCGATCGCGACGAGTCGGTGCGCGCCATCGTGTTGTGGGGCGAGGGTCGGCTGTTTACCGCCGGGCTGGATCTCAAGAGCACGGGGGCCGGGGGCGTGGTCGGTGGCGGCAACGGTGACGGCAAGGATGATCGGAGCGAGGCGCGCAGCAACCTCGACATGTACGGCACGGTGCTCAAGTTGCAGGCCTGCTTCAGTGCCATACAGGAATGTCGGAAGCCAGTGATCGCGGCCGTGCACGGCAAGTGCATCGGCGGGGGCGTGGACCTTACAACCGCCTGCGACTTTCGCGTGTGCACCGAGGACGCGGAGTTCTCGATATTCGAAACGAAGATAGCCATCGTTGCCGACGTGGGCACCCTGCAACGCATAACAGCCATCGTGGGCAAGGGCATGGCGCGAGAGATGGCGTTTACCGGCGGGTTTTTCGGCGCCGACCGCGCGTTGGCAACCGGCCTGGTCAACCGCGTGTATGCCGACAAGGATCACATGCTCGAAGGCGCGCGCGCCACGGCCAACGAGATCGCAGCCAATTCGCCGCTCACCGTGCAGGGTGTCAAGCAGGTACTCAACTATTCAGACGAGCACACGACCGACGAGGGGCTCGACCACGTGGCACACTGGAACTCGTCGTACCTGCGCAGCAACGATCTCGTCGAGGCCATGCAGGCCTTCGCTGAAAAACGTCCGCCGCGTTTCGAGGGACGCTGAGCCGGCGAGCGGGCGACTTGGATCTCGAACGCCAGACCATTCCGCATCTCGTGCTGGCTGCGGCCCGTCGCTGGGGCGACCTCGTGGCCGTTGAGGATAACGCGACCGGTGATTTGATAGCCTACCGGCAACTGGCCGAGGACATGACGCTGGCGTCGCGCGCCTTCATTGCAGCGGGCGTGGGTAAGGGCGATCGCGTGGCGCTGTGGGCGCCCAACAGTTATCGCTGGATAGCCGCCGCCCTTGGCCTGCAGGCCGCCGGCGCGGTGCTGGTCACGCTCAACACCCGTCTCAAGGGCGCCGAGGCCGGTTACATCCTGGACAAGAGCGGCGCGCGCGTGCTCCTGACGGTAAGCGGCTTCCTCGGTACGGACTATCCCGGCCTGCTCACCGACACGCTCGGGGCTGGCAACGATGGGCGGCCGGTGGCGGGACTGCCGGACCTTGAACGCATAGTTCTGCTTGGTGGCCAGGCGGGCAAGGAGGCCGATACCTGGGAGCAGTTTCTCGAGGGAGCGCAGGAAGTAGACGAAGCGGCGGCAGCCGCCCGGTTGGCCGAGTTGGACGAAGACGATCTCTCCGACCTGCTGTTCACCTCGGGCACTACGGGCAAACCCAAGGGCGTGATGACGGCGCACGGGCAGAACCTGGCCGCTTTCGAAAGCTGGTCGGAGGTAGTCGGTCTGCGCGAGGGCGACCGCTATCTCGTGGTGAACCCGTTTTTTCACAGCTTCGGCTACAAGGCCGGTTGGCTGGCGTCGTTCATGCGCGGGGCCACAGTGCTGCCCGAGGCGGTGTTTGACGTCGACCGGGTGTTGGAGCGGATAGAACGCGACAGGGTCAGCATGCTGCCCGGTCCGCCGACGCTGTACCAGGGTCTGCTGTCCCATCCCGGACTTGCGCAACACGATCTGTCCAGCCTGCGCCTGGCGGTTACCGGCGCGGCCGTCATACCGGTGGAGCTGGTTGAACGCATGCGCGACGAGCTGGGCTTCGACACGGTCATTACCGGCTACGGCCTTACCGAGACCTGCGGCATCGTCACCATGTGCCGCTTCGACGACGATCCCGAAACCATAGCCACCACCTCGGGGCGCGCCATACCCGGTGTCGATGTCATGTGCGTGGGCCGCATGGGCGACGAGCTGCCGCGCGGTGAGCCGGGAGAGGTCGTGGTTCGCGGTTACAACGTCATGCGCGGTTACTTCGACGACCCGGCGGCCACTGACGAAACGATAGCCAACGGCTGGCTTCACACCGGCGACGTGGGCGTGATGGACGAGCGTGGCTACCTGAAGATAACCGATCGCATGAAAGACATGTTCATCATGGGCGGCTTCAACTGCTACCCGGCCGAGATCGAGAACCTGATGGCGACCAACGCTGACCTCGCCCAGGTGGCGGTGGTAGGGGTGCCCGACGAGCGCATGGGCGAGGTCGGCGTGGCCTTCGTGGTGTTGGCTGAGGGCTCAGACCTGGCGGCCGAAGGGGTGGTGGCCTGGTGTCGCGAGAATATGGCCAACTACAAGGTGCCGCGCAGGGTCGAGCTGGTGGACGAGCTGCCGATGAACGCTTCGGGCAAGGTAGTAAAGTACAAGTTGCGCGAGCGCATCGCGGGCCTCCGGTGAACCGAGCCTGTTGACCATGCGAGGCCGCGATCATGTGAACAGCCGGGGATCGCGTTACCTGCAGATCCGTACCTGGCTGGTCTACGCCGCCCTGCTGGTGCTTGCCGTGCCCTGGTACTGGCCGGCCGACAGTACGCTGCTGCTGCTGGGCATGCCGGCCTGGGTGGTCACGAGCGTCTTCGTTTCGCTGGTCATCTCGATTTACACCGCCTGGCTGTTGCTCTCCCACTGGCCACTACCCGACGATCCTTTCTGCGACCCGGGCGATAACACCGACGAGTCTACCGGAGAGCAGCTGTGACCGGCACGGTGCTGCCTTTCGGTCCGGGCGGGCTGGCGGTCGTGGGTCTCTACCTGGCCTCACTGCTGGTCGTGGGCTGGCTCGGGCACCGCGCGCGTCGCGAGGATTCGCTGCGCGATTTCTACCTGGGCGGCGGCAGCATCGGTTTCACCGTGCTCGTGCTCACGCTTTACGCCACCCAGTACAGCGGCAACACCATGTTCGGCTTCACGGGCAAGGCCTACCGCATTGGCTGGACCTGGTTGAGTTCGGTTCATTTCATGACCGCCATCATCGTGGGCTACCTGTTGTTTGCCCCGTGGTTGCACCGACTGGCCCAGCGCCATCAGTTTATTACCCCGGCCGATTTTCTTCGCCACCGCTACGGCAATCGTGGTATCGACCTGCTCGCGCCGCTGGTCATGACCCTGGCGTTGGCCAACTACCTGCTGGCCCAGCTGGTGGCCATGGGACGAGCGATGCAGGGGCTTACCACCGCCGACCCGGTGGTGGCCTTTGCCTGGGGCGTCGTGTTGCTGGCCGGTATCATGCTGGTGTACGAGACCATGGGTGGCTTCAGGGCGGTGGCCTGGACCGACGTCATACAGGGCATAGCGCTGGCCATCGGTTTTGGTGCGCTGCTGGTGATGGTGTTCAGCATGTGGGGCTGGCCCGGCGATACCACGCGCGCGTTGATGGACGGCGGCGAGCAGTTGCGCGCGCGTGTACTGCCGCCGGACGCCCGTGCGTCTCGCAACTGGGTGAGCTACGTCATTATTTTCGGCCTCGGCGCGGCGCTCTATCCCCAGGCCATACAGCGCATCTACGCTGCTCGCTCGGGTGCCGTGCTCAGGCGCAGCCTGGCGGTGATGGTTTTTCTGCCCCTGCTGAGTTCGTTGGTGGCGGTGACCGTTGGCGTGACCGCGGCTGCGCACGTGCCAGGCCTGGAGGGCGCCGCAGCCGACCGCGTGCTCAGCGTGGTCTTTCACCAGGTGCAGGCGTCGTCGGCCTTTGGCTACTGGCTGGTGGTGCTGTTGTTTGCCGCCGTTCTGGGGGCGCTGATGTCAACGGCCGACTCCTGCCTGTTGACAATCTCGTCGATGATAACGCGCGACCTCTACCAGGGCTTCCTGCGCCCTGACGCTGGCCAGGCTCACCTCACCCGCGTGGGCAAGCTGGTGTCCTGGGCCATGGTGGCAGCGGCGGCGGGCACGGCCATCTGGATGGAAGGACAGCCGGGGCGGCCCACGCTGGTGAGGTTGCTCGACATGAAGTTCGACATGCTGGTGCAGCTGGTGCCGGCTTTCATGCTGGGAATGCACTGGAGCCGGTTGGGTGGCAACGCGGTGCTCGCCGGCATGCTGGCCGGGCTGGCGCTCACCTTCGGCCTTTACGGCAACGCCACGGTTGATGCCTGGGGCGTGCACCACGGACTGATCGGCCTGCTGTTCAACCTGGCGGTGGCGGTCGCCTGGTCGTTTGCACGGCCGGGCGTGCAGGAGCGAGAATGGACGGCGAGCAGGGGGTACGAAGATGGACGCAGCCACGGCACAAACTGAACTTGCAGCGATAGAGACCGCGCTCGACACCGGCGAGTACAAGCCGGGGCCGTGGGCGGCGTTCCTGCGTGGGGCCAGGCGACTCCCGGCCGCCGAGCGTCGTGAGCTTGCCGAAGATGTGAGCCGCGTTAGCGACAAGCTGCACGGTCGCAGCCCGAGGCGCAAGCTGCCGGTGGCTTTGGCGCTGGCCGGCGAGCTGCTGGCGACGGCGGTGGCGGTGGGGTTGTGCCGCTGGGGGCTGGAGCAGTCCTCGGCTGTCGCCGTGGTGATCGCGGCGGCGGTACTGATCGGATCCCTGCAGCCCCTTGTAAAAGTCGGCACGGGCCTGCTGCTGGGCGTGCGTTACTCTTACGCGTTTCTCATGGGCCTGGAACCGCGTTTCAAGATGCGCTACGGCAGCTACCTCGCCGCTGCGCCGGCCGCGCGCGTGCTGCTGCACCTGTCGGGTACGGTTGGTTCGCCCCTGGGGGCCTGGCTGGTCGGTTGCGAGGCGGCAGCGGCGGGGATGTCTACGGTGGCCCTGCTTTGTACCTTGGTGTTCTGGCCGCTGGTGTTAAGCAACGTCGTGATGGCGGTGGCGGCGCTGGCCGGCCGCAGCAAGCTCGGCCCGGTGGTGCTGCGCGACAGCAGCGGTGGTGCCGCTGCCCAGGAACTCAAGGCCGCGCTGGGCGGCTGACCGCGCGCGGATTTCAAAGCCGAGCTTGTCCGAGACGAGCGAGCTCAGGCGGCTACCGGGGCGGGCTGCCAGTCGGCGAGCATATCCGACAGTGACTCGAGCGTTGCCAGCCGCCCTGACAAACGAGCCAGACTATCCATGCGCCGGCGGGCCCGCCGGCCGAGCTTGTCGCGCAGCTCGCGGCCGCGGGTTTCTACCGCGAGGGTGATGGCGGCCGCGCTCAGGCTCGCGGGCAGCGGCAACTCGCTCACTCGGCCGAGGGTCTTGAGTGCCCGCGCCCGGCTGCGCACCATCTGCCGGTGCAAACGCAATTGCAGCTCGCGTACGCGAGCGAGTTTCTCCGAGTTATCGCCTTCCCAGCTCAGCAGGGAGTGCACGCTGCGTCGCCAGCGGGTGCTGAAGCCCACGCGCTGCAGGTTCCAGGCAACGCCCAGTTTCGACAACGACCAGATCAGCCACTTGCTCGGGTCGAACTGTGTCCGTTCAACTCCCGCGCGGTAGTCGCCGGGGAAGGCGTGGTGGTAGTTGTGCCAGCCTTCGCCAAAGGTGACCAGCGCCACCAGCCAGCTGTCGGCGGCCGAAACAGCCGGGTTCCACGGGCGGCGGCGTCCGAGGTGAGCCCAGGAGTTTACGAACCAGGTGCCGTGGTGCACGGCTACCAGCCGCACCACACCAGCCAGCAGCAGGCCTCCCACACCACAGATGGCCCAGGGCAGTACGAAGCCGGTAGTGATGGCCAGCGGTATGTACCAACGATCCTGCCAGGCCAGCATGCGGTCTTCGGCCAGGTGGGTGGGCAGCTCCCCGGTCATGCCCTGGTTGGTGAATAACCAGCCGACGTGTGCGTACCAGAAGCCGCGGCCTATGTTGTAGGGGTCGCGATCCTGGTCGGTGTGGGCGTGGTGGTGCAGGTGGTCGGAGGTCCAGTCGAGAGCTGATCCCTGCCACGCGGCCGAGCCGGCTACGAGCAGTGCCACCTTGAACCAGGGCCGGCATTCGAAGGTGCGGTGCGCCACCAGTCGGTGGTAGCCCACGGTAATCGCCATGGCGCTCGCGATGTACATGCCCAGCGCCAGCGCGACCTCGGCCCAGGTGACGCCGAAGAACCACGCGTAGAGTGGCCACAGCAAGGCGGCTATCGTGGTCGTGCCTATGAACAGTATGGCGGGCCAGTTCAGGGGTGGGTGGGGCTCGGGTGTCTTCGACATGCGCCCAGAATAGCCCCGCAACCTGACGGCCGCCAGCGCTTCCCCTCCCGAATTGGCAGACGCATCCCTAAAGGCAGCAGGCTGCCTTTTGAGTGGCCGCCGCCGGGCCTCTATACTGCGAATTGTCGAGCTTGGAGAGCGTTGCGGGCCTCCAGGAAGAGCGCCGCGGACAGGGGAACAAAGACGATGAGCAAGAACAGGGTACCCGCAGCCGAGGGCTGGTTTACGATGGACGCCGACGAACCGCGCCTGCTGGGCACGCGCGGGGTAGACAGCGGCAGCTATTTTTTCCCGCCATCCATGGCCACTTCGGCAAACCCCGCCCACCCGTTTGAGGAGCGCGAGCCGGTCGAGCTCAGCCGCAGGGGGCGGGTGTGGTCGCTGGCCACCAACCACTACCAGCCGCCCGAGCCCTACATGTCGCCCGAACCGTTTGAGCCATACACAGTGCTGGCCGTCGAGCTCGAGGAAGAAAAGATGGTCATCCTGGGCCAGCTCGCCGACGGTGTTGCCCCCGAGACAGTGAAGGTCGGCGACCCCGTAGAGCTGGTGCTGGGCACTCTCTACGAGGACGACGACAACGAGTACCTGGTCTGGAAGTGGCAGCCGGCCACCGGAGGGAAGGGCTGATGTCGCGCGACGTGGCCGTGCTTGGCGTCGGCATGCACCCCTGGGGAAAGTGGGGGCGCAACTTTGTTGAGTACGGCAAGGTGGCTGCCCGCGACGCGCTGGCCGACGCCGGCTTGCAGTGGAGCGATATCCAGTTCGTGGCCGGTGCCGATACCGTGCGCAACGGCTACCCGGGCTACGTGGCCGGGGCCACCTTTGCCCAGGCGCTGGGTTTTACCGGCAACCAGGCGGCGAGCTGCTACGGCGCCTGCGCCAGCGGTGCCCAGGCCATAGACCTGGCCCGCGCGCAGATACTGTCGGGCAAGTGCGAAGTGGCCCTGGTAATCGGCGCCGACACCACGCCCAAGGGATTTCTCGCGCCCAACAGGGGTGAGCGCGGCGACGACCCCGACTGGCTGCGCTTTCGCCTGCTGGGCGCTACCAATCCCACCTACTTTGCGTTCTACGCCCGCCGCCGCATGGACCTGTACGGATCCACCTCGGCTGATTTTGCCAAGGTGAAGGTGAAGAACTCGCGCCACGGGCTCGAGAACCCGCGCGCCCGCTACCGCAAGGAGGTCACCGAAGAGGAGGTGCTGTCCTCACCGCTGGTGAGCGAGCCGCTGCACCTGCTCGAGATCTGTGCCACCAGCGACGGTGGCGCCGCCATGGTGCTCACCAGCATGGATTACGCCCGCCGCATGACCACCGATCCCGTGCGCGTAGCGGGAGTGGCTACGATAACGCCCACCTATCCGAACACGGTGATCGAGATGCCCAACTTTTCCACCGATTCGGCGCACGGCGTGGCCCTGCCCGGGCGCAGCTTTCGCGATTCTATAGCGGCGGCGGCATACGAGGACGCGGGCATCGGCCCCGACGAGGTCGACACCGCCGAGGTCTACGATCTGTCGACGGCGCTTGAGCTCGACTGGTACGAAAACCTGGGACTGTGCGCGCCCGGCGAGGCCGAGCGCCTGCTCAACGATGGCGACACGACGCTGGGCGGCCGCGTGCCGGTTAACCCCAGCGGTGGCCTGGCCTGCTTTGGCGAGGCCGTGCCGGCCCAGGCCATAGCCCAGGTCTGCGAGCTGACCTGGCAGTTGCGCGGGCAGGCCGATGGCCGCCAGGTGGAGGGCGCGCGCGTGGGCGTGAGCGCCAACCAGGGCCTGTTCGGCCACGGATCCTCGGTGGTTGTCAGGATCTGAAACGGACGTAATCGCGTCAGAGGTCCACGAGGTGACATTCCGGTAGCGGGGGGTCGGTGACCTTTACCCAACGCAGCAGCATCATACCTTCGCTCCGGCCGCCGGCATCGAGCCAGTTGGGGCGCCCGGGGTCAGTGTCGGCCAGCACCATCGTCCATCCCCCGTCCGGGTCGCGGCTGGCCTGCCTGTCGTTCATGGAGACCGTTCGGTAACGGTAGTCGTAGCTTTCGAGCCAGGGGCTGAGCAGGGTAAGACCCCAGTAGGTGAACGGGCTTTTTACCGGCGGGATGCGTATTTCGAGCGCCTTGCCTGGCTCGAGCCTGAACCGGCCCCCGACGTAGTGCATTTCGGCGTTCGAGTGACCGCTTATTTCGCCCTGGTCTTTCTCGGCGTGCGACTTTCCCGACGCGCCCGCCATCTGGTTGACCAGCAGGCCGGTCATTTCGTAGGTCTGCAGGCACATGTTGACTATGGTCAACATGAAATTTCCTGCCCGGTCGAGCGAGCGTGCAAACGAGTCGGCGTCCAGCCTGGGTGGGCCGACCGGGTCGAGCAGGTCCACGGCCATCGACGCGGGTTGCTGGGTGCCACGATCGTGAAAAGTCTCGCGTATGGCCAGGTGGGCCGTGTCGGGGGGTAGTTCCACGTGGTTACCGGCAGTCGCCGGCCCGCCCAGGGTGACCTCGAAGTCGCCGTCGGCCGGCAGGTCAAAAGAGTCGAGATCGTACTGGGCGGTGGTGCCGCCCAGTCGGTCGTTACCACCGAATATGTCGCTGCCGAAGGTGAGCCCCAGGTAGCTGGCACCACCGCGCCGACCGTGCAGCCGGTAGGTGCGTCCGGGGTCGAGTACACAGAAATGGTAGGTGACGTCGGGGTTGTCAGCCATGAGCTTGTTATGCTCGTCCTGGCAGCGGAACAGGACCGGGCGCAGCGGGTCGCCTCGTTCGACCACCCAGTCCAGCACCAGCCGGCTGATGCGAGTGATCCAGCGGTGCCCTTCCACGAGGTCTTCCTCACGGTCGGTAGGTGCGGCCCCGCGCATGATGTCAAAGGCCTGGCGCTGGGTTTTTATCCAGCGGCTGAAGGCCTGTTCGAGATTGTCAGCGTTATCTCTCACTGTGCCTGAATCTAGTGTGTTTGCTGACTTGGGGCCAGCGGTTTACCTGCGCAATCATTTTGACTGGAGGCGTCTCTGGCCTGAGAATACGCGGCCATGTCTGATCTCGAGCTCAACGACATCGACGTCCGTGACCTGGTGGAGTTCATGCAGCGCGATGGACGCCCCCTGGCGTCTGCCTGCAGAGCGATATCCGGCGTCGAACCGGCCAGCTTTCCTGCAGTAACGCCGAAGGGGGGGCACTGCCCCCCCCTCTGCCCCGGTTTGCCACCCCTTCGCTCTGTTTCTCTCCCCCATGTGCACTACAGCATTCCCCCGGATGGGGGTTGCCATACTAGTTTCGCGGGCATGGCACACTACAACGTGCCTTCGCTGGCCAACCTGATCGGCTACAAGCTGGCCGGACGGCGTCGCACGCAACTACGCCGACGCGACCGAGCCTGGCTGGAGCGCTGGGTCAAGGTGGCCGACCAGGTGCTGGCCAAAAAAGACCCGCTGGCAATGGAAATATACGAAAAGTACGACCACCTGGCCATGCCTAACCTCAAGCTCAACGACATCGACGCCCGAGACCTGGTGGCGTTCATGCAGCGGGATGGACGCCCCCTGGCGTCTGCCTGCGGAGCGATATCCGGCGTCGAACCGGCCAGCTCCCAGTAGTAACGCCGAAGGGGGGGCATTGCCCCCCCCTCTGCCCCACTTCCCCCACATGCGCCACGCAGCACTTGCCATGTTCTTTCAGTTTTATGAGCAGATCGATCCCAGGGACTCCTCTTTGAGCATGTTTTTTAGAGGGGACAGGCCACGTTACCCCTCGGACGGGGGGGCAGATTATCAATTTTGAAAAAAATACCCATTTGGGTGGGTGACAAGGCATATGCGTTAGATGTTAATCAATTTTCGTCATGACTACGGACATTTCTGCCACCAGGCAGAACGCAGGAGGGGTACTGCTTATGTTTTGACGGAGGGAGATAGGGGATGATCGCCAAAAGATTAATTGTCGCTTCAGCTTGTGTCGTTATTCCAGTTCTTTTTGCCATGGGAATACCCCTGGTCACCGCCACACCGGCCTCCGCCGGCAGCTGCGATGTACCAACCGGAGGCACTGCCAGCCCCCTGTTCGGGGCGGCTGACTTTGACCAGCCCTATCTGAGGTTCGAGGAGTTCGGCACAGAGAAGCTCGGCGAGCCCTGTACCGACTGCACGCTGGTCTTGCCCATGCCCGACGATATCTCGAACACGGTAGACAGCGAGGCGTTGGACGCCTTCCTGACCCAGAAAATCCACCCGTTTCCTACTCGGGCTACCAACGAGCAGATGAGCAATCCCTGGCAGTCGCTCATCGAGACCATGACCGGCCCGCTCGTGCCCCTGCCGGGCAACACGATGTCGTCTTACGGCGAGGGACGCCCACCGGGAGAAGAGTACGCTCACCAGCGCTGGGACGAGTTTTATCCCCAGACCTTTATGCAATCCGCCCAGGCCGGCTCACGTATGAATCTTGGTCTGCGTGACCGGCTGCAGATGCACGGTTTTGCGGACGAGACCGAATTTGGAAAAAATGGGCTGTACTACCGCGGGTTCGAGGATGGAAGCGGCAGAAACCCTACCACGGCCGGTGTCTTTGCTCAGTTTCACCCCGATATGCCCGTCCAGGAGTACCAGTCGCTGTGGACCTTTGATGGCACTTTGCCTCCCAAGCTGCTGATGACCAGGTACGGCGAGTCAATACTGTTTCGGCATCACAACGCGCTGCCAATTGACGTTTCTGCCAACCAGGGTTTTGGCGTTCACACTATCAGCACCCATGAGCATAACGGGCACAACCCGGCCGAAAGCGACGGTTACGCGGAGGCCTACTTCTTCCCCGGACAGTTCTATGACTATCACTGGCCGATGGTGTTGGCGGGTCACGACAGCATCAACGCCGATGCCAGCGATCCGAGGTCGGCCACGCCCTGTAATCCAGGCGAGATCATGAGCATATCGGTTGCGGGCGAGCATCGGGATGTTGAGTGTCCGGCCGGGGCTTCGATCAAGATCCCGGGCAACTGGCGCGAGACCATGAGCACGCACTGGTTCCACGACCACATGATCGACCACACCGCCCAGAATGTTTACAAGGGCAACGCGTCGATGATGAACTACTACAGCGCCCTGGATCGTGGCAACGAGGCCATCGACGACGGCGTAAACCTGAGGCTGCCAAGCGGCAGCCACCTGAGCTGGGGCAACCGCGACTACGACATCAACGTTGAGGTGGCGAGCAAGGCCTGGGGACAGGACACCTCGGGCGGTTTCGAGGGCCAGCTGTGGTTCAATCTTTTTAACGCCGACGGCTTCGTGGGCGACCGCGTGACGGTCAACTGGATGTACAAGCCTTACCTCGACGTACGTGCCCGCAGGTACCGCTTTCGTATCTTGAATGCCGACGTGTCGCGCTTCATGCGTATGGCCATGGTCAAGCTCAATTCAGACGGGAGCTACGAGCGCGTGGGATTTCACATGGTTGCCAACGACGGCAACATACTCGAGCACGCGGTGCCTTTTGACGGCAGCATCGACCTCGACGGTGATGGTGACCTGCAGGAGCACAACGGCATACTTCCCACCCACTCCATAGCCGAGCGTTACGACATCGTGGTAGATTTCAGCCGCTACCAGCCGGGCGACAAGCTGTACATGGTCAACCTGCTCGAGCACAAAACCGGTAAGCGACCAGAGCGGGTTATCTCGCTCGAGGAGATCCTCTCCGGACAGTACGACAACTGCGATACGGCGGTTGGCAAGTTTATGGAGATACGGGTGCACGAGTACTCGGGCACCGACCTGAGCATGGACCCTGCCGACTACGTTGAGGGCAAGAAGTCGATGATTCCGATGCCTCATTTTACAGAAGAAGAAATTGCGAACGCCAGGCACCGCACGTTCCATTTCGGTCGCTCGTCGGGCACCGACAAGGCGCCGTGGACGATCAAGAGCGACGGAGGCATGGGCCTGGGCGCCGATATGAAACGCTTGAGCGCATCGGCGTCCAAGGGGGATGTCGAGATCTGGCACCTGTCTACCGGCGGTGGCTGGAGTCACAACGTGCACGTGCATTTCGAGGAAGGTCGTATTCTCAAGCGCGCCGGTGAAGATCCGCCCATGTGGGAGCAGTATGGGCGCAAGGATGTCTACCGCCTCGGTCGTATGGACGACAGCGGCAGCGATCTCGACTTCATCATTCGCTTCAGGGAGTTCGCCGGCTCGTACATGGAGCACTGCCACAACACCCAGCACGAGGATCACGCCATGCTGCTGCGCTGGGACATCGACAGTGGCGATCTCAAGCCCATGCTGACGCCGATGCCTGACTGGAATGGCTGCGGTTATGACGAGTCGACATTTCTGCCCACCGCCTACACGGGCGACGCCAAGGCAGCGGCTAAGTTTTTCAAAAACTCAAGCGCTGCGTACTTCGAAGACATCGACGATCCAGACGACGTGCCGACGCCCAATGTGACTACAACGACGGTGCCAGCGCCGACAACGACCGTACCCGCGCCGACAACGACCGTACCCGCGCCGACAACGACCGTACCCGCGCCGACAACGACCGTACCCGCGCCGCCGACGACCGTACCCGCGCCGCCGACGACCGTGCCCGCGCCGCCGACGACCGTGCCCGCACCGACAACGACGGTGACGACGTCCACGACGGTTACAACAACAACAATGACGACGACGACGACGACGGTGCCGATCGATCTGCGGGCCGCGAAGCGGGCCATGCGTGACACGCTGAGGGAGCTCCGTCAGCAGCGTAAGGCGGGCACGATCGGAAAGGCCGAGTATCGCGAATTGCGGGAACAGGAGAGAGCTGCCTGGAAGGAACTGAGGCGACTGGCCCGCAAGCAGCGCAAGGACCGTAGCTGATGGGCATGACGGAGGGGATGAAAAAGTGGCCAGGAGGGTGGTCCGGGGTGGCCCGGGCTGCAGTGCTTGGACTGTCGTTCTGCCTGCTGCTGGTAGCGTTGCCCGTGCAGTTGGCTGGCGCCTCGCGTTGGAAGTCTCACTTCCCCAACATCGAGTTGACCAACCACGATGGCGAGAAGCGCATGTTCTACGACGACCTGGTCGCGGGCAAGGTCGTAGCGATCAACTTCATCTACACCAGTTGCCCCAGTTCCTGCCCCGCCGAAACGGCCAAGCTCGCGCAGGTGCAGCAGATCCTGGGTGATACCGTGGGCCGCGACGTGTTTCTCTACTCGATTACTATCGACCCGGAGAACGACACCGTCGAGGTGCTCAAGAACTACCGCGAGAAGTTTAACGCTGGTCCCGGCTGGGAGTTTCTGACCGGCAAGAAGGAGGATATCATCTTGCTGCGCAAGAAGCTCGGGCTGTTTATCGAGGATATACAGGACGACGACAGCGATCATAATCTGAGCTTCATAGCCGGCAACGAGCGCACCGGGCAGTGGGTCAAACGCTCGCCCTACGACAACGCGTCTTCACTGGCCAACCTTATCGGCTACAAGCTGGCCGGACGGCGTCGCACGACCGGGGTGGTCAACTACGCCAACGCGCCCGATGTGCCGGTTTATTCCCGCGGCGAGTACCTGTTTCGCACTCGGTGCACGGCCTGCCATACCATAGGCGGGGGCGACCTGTTGGGCCCGGACCTGTTGGGCGTGGTGGCCCGACGCGACCGCGCCTGGCTGGAGCGCTGGCTCAAGGTGCCCGACCAGATGCTGGCCGAAAAAGACCCGCTGGCAATGGAATTGTACGAAGAGTTCGACCAGCTGGCCATGCCGAACCTCGAGCTCAACGACATCGACGTCGCTGACCTGATGGAGTTCATGCAGCGCGACGGACGCCCCCTGGCGTCTGCCCCCGGAGCGATATCCGGCACCGAACCCATAGCCGCCCTTCAGTAAAACGGTACCCCGTTCAGATGCGTTCGATGACCGTGGCCGTGCCTATGGCGGAGCCGCAGCACATGCTGATCAGCGCGGTCGAGGCGTCGCGGCGTTCGAGTTCGTGCAGGGCAGTGACAATGAGCCGGCTACCGGTGCATCCCACCGGGTGTCCCAGGGCTATGGCACCGCCGTTGACGTTGAGCTTTTCTTCGTCGGCTCCCACCGTGCGCAGCCATGACAACACCACGGCAGCAAAAGCCTCGTTGACTTCGAAGAGGTCGAAGTCGCTTATGCTCATGCCGGTTCGTGCCAACAGCTTTTCGGTCGCCGTAACCGGCCCGTCGAGCAGGAAGTAAGGGTCGGCGCCGGTTACCACCGCAGAGCGTATGCGCGCGCGGGGCCGCAGGCCCTTGTCACGCGCGCCGTCGGCCGACATCCACAGCACGGCAGCCGCGCCGTCGCTTATCTGGCTGCTGTTGCCCGCCGTGTGACGGCCGTCCTCACTCACGGGCGCGAGTGCGGCCAGCCCCTCGGCCGTGCTTTCGCGTATGCCCTGGTCCTGGGTGACCGTGATGGTTCCTTCGAGGGGCTGGCCCTGGTCGTCCACCACGGGGGCCTCAACAGCCAGGATCTCTCGATCGAAACGGCCCTCGTCGCGGGCACGGGCGGCCTTGTGTTGCGAGGCCAGTGCCAGTGCGTCGCAGTCTTCGCGGGTGATTCCGCGGTTGTCTGCTATGCGCTCGGCCGCGGTAAACTGGTCGAGCGGGCTGTCCCAGGGCCAGGGGTCGGTCTGAAAAAACCCCGGGCCGTTGATCGCGTTGGCCCCCAGCCCCACGTGGCTCATGACTTCTACGCCGCAGGCTATGCCCGCGTCGATCTGGCCCGACCCCACCAGTGCCGACACTATATTATTGGCTTGCTGTCCGCTGCCGCACTGCGTGTCGATGGTGGTGCCGGCCACGGTCCAGTCGCTGCCCTGCGACAGCCAGGCGTGGCGCGCGATGTTGTTCGATTGTTCGCCCGCCTGCGTGACGCAGCCGCCGATTATCTGGTCAACGTCGGTGGCCTCGAGGCCGGCCTTCTCGCAGACGGCTGCCTGCACGCGGCCCAGCAGGTCGGCGGCATGCAAGCCGCTCAGCTGACCTCGTCCGCGCTTGCCGCGCGCTATCGGGCTTCTCAACGCTTCTACTATTACTGCTTCGGGCATCGTCGTTATCTCCTGCCGGGCTCGCCGGTATCAGTCCGTTGTCAGTCGGGTTGCCCCAGTATCATTCCGCTGGTGGGCACACCCACGCCGCCGGTGACCAGCACGTGGTCGTTGCGCTCGGGCTGGTTGACCGACTCGCCGCGTATCAAGCGCACGCCCTCGTTGACGCCGTTCATGCCGTGTATGTAGGCTTCGCTCAGTTGCCCGCCGTGGGTGTTGGTGGGAAGCCGCCCGTCGAGTTCGAGGTTGCCGTCGCCCACGAAGGCGCCGGCTTCTCCGCGACGGCAGAAGCCCCAGCTCTCTAACTGCCAGAGCACTATGGGCGTGAAAGCGTCGTAGATGATGGCAGCGTCGATGTCGTCGACTTTCAGTCCTGACTGCTCGTAGACCTGCTTGGCCACGAGGTCGGTCTCGGGCAGGTAGCTGATGCTGGGTCGGTAGAAGCTCGTCATGTTTTCCTGCCCGCGCGTGGCGGCCTCGGCTACACCGCGTATCACGGCCGGTTTCTTTGCGAGATCGCGGGCGCGTTCGGGCGTGGTGACAATGCACGCGCAGCCGCCGTCGCTCTCCTGGCAGCAGTCGAACAATCGTAGGGGTTCAACGATCCAGCGGCTGTCGTGGTGTTCGTCGATGGTGAGTTCTTTCTCGTAGAAGAACGCAGCCGGGTTGTTGACCGCGTGCTTGCGGGTCACGACAGCCACGCGCGCGAGGTCGAGCTCGGTGACGCCGTATTCGTGCATGTAGCGCTGCGTGAACATGGCCACCCAGCTCGCGGGCGTAAGCAGGCCCACCGACATGTACCATCCCCAGTGCACGAGGTCGGCCGTGACGATGCCCTCGCCCACGCCGGCGCTGTAGCGGTGGCCCGAGCGTTCGTTAAATGCGCGGTACACGACCACGTAGTTAGCCACGCCCGTTGCCACGGCCATGGCCGCTTGCTGCATCACGCCGATGGCGGCCCCGCCGCCGTATGGTATGCGGCTGAAGAACGTGAGGTCGCCCAGGCCGACATTCTGCGCCAGTTCCACCTCGTCGGTGGTGTCCATCGTAAAGGTCGTCAGGCCGTCGACCTCGCCGGGGTCCAACCCGCAGTCGTCAAGGGCCGCGCTCACGGCCTCGCAGGCGAGCTGTAGTTCGGAGCGACCCGAGTTCTTGGAGAACTCGGTCTGGCCTATACCCGCTATCGCGGCTTCGTTCTTGAGGGTGGTGGGCATGCTCAGCTGCTCCCCGGCAACGCGACGGTGACCGAACCCGTGACGTGGTCGCCCCAGGAGTTGCTGCCCGCGATCTCGACCGTGACCGTACTTTCTTTTTCGTCGATGGCGCTCACCTGGCCGCTCATCTTCATGGTGTCGCCGGGCAGGTTGGGCGTGCCCAGTTTGATCGACACGCCTTTCATTACCGAGTCGGGCCCGGCCCAGTCGGTGACGTAGCGGCCCACCAGCCCGTTGGTCGTCAGGATGTTCATGAACACGTCCTGCATGCCGGCGGCCTGGGCCTGGCCTTTGTCGTGGTGCACGGGCGTAAAATCGCGCGAGGCCAATGCGCCGCCGATCACCAGCGTGGTGGTGATCTCTATGGGCAGCTCGGGCAGGGCGTCACCCACCTTGAGTTGCGCCAGGGCCAGGGTCGGGTTGGGCATCAGGCTTTCTCCTGCCGGTCGTTGCCGGTTGCTTCGTCGGCCAGGCTCCTGCCCAGCGCGGCCAGTTGCGCCGCCGCCGAGCCGGTGCCCAGCTCTAGCGCCTTGGAGTTCAGAAAATATCGGTATAGCGGGTAGTCGGTGTCCACGCCCATGCCCGCGTGCAGGTGTTGCGTGGCGGAGGCTATTCGCGCGCCGCCCTCGGCCGACCAGTGGCGGGCCACCATCAACTCGCGCGCCGCGTCGCGTCCCTCGGCCAGCAGCCAGGCCGCCCGCCACGCCGTCCAGCGCATGGATTCGAGATCTACGTAGCAGTCGGCCATGCGGTGGTGCACGGCCTGGAAGCTGCCGATGGGTCGGCCGAATTGCTGGCGTTCGCTAACGTAGGCGGCCGTCATTTCAACGGCCTTTTCTGATACGCCGGTCTGAATCGCGCAGCTCACGGCCAGCCCACAGTCGCGCGTTTGGTCGAAGGCTCGTGGCTGCAGGCCACCCAGCAGGTCTTTTTCTAATACCGTCACCGAGTCGAGGCTCACTGTGTAAAGACGCTCGCCGGTGGCGCTGCGCGCGCCGGTGAGCTGCAGGCCCCGGCAAGCGGGGTTGACCAGGAACAGGGCCGTGCTGCTGCCGCCTTCACCGCCGCCGCCCAGGCAGGCCGGCACCAGGAGCAGGTCGCTTATGCCCGCGGCCTGCACCAGCGAAACTTCGCCTGAAAGTGTCCAGCCGCCGTTCGGGTCGGGCGTTGCTGTCAGCGGTGCGCGCCCCTCGCGGGTCCAGGCGCCACGCGCCATGGCCACGGCTACCACGGCCTTTCCTGCGCAGATCCGCGGCAGCCATTCCTTTTTCTGTTCGTTGCTGCCGAAGCTCGAGATGGCAGTGGCCCCCATGGCCAGGGTTGCGAGCGCGGGCACCGGCGCCACGACGCGGCCGAGTTCCTGGGCCAGCACGCAGAGCTCTACCAGCCCGTAGCCCATGCCGCCGTGTTCTTCGGGTATGGCCAGGCCGAGCAGACCGGCGCGGGCGAGGGTGGCCCACAGCTCGCGGTCAAAGTCTTCGCCGGCGGCCTCGAGTTGTTTCAGGCGCTCGTGGTCAACTTCTTTCTCAAGTATTCCGCGCGCCAGTTCGCGCACGGCCTGTTGTTCTTCGTCGAGTTTAAAATCCATTGCCGCTGCCGCCCTCTATCCCGCTCAGTCCATCGGCCTGAAGAACGGCAGCTTGAACTCGTCGTCGACATTTTCGATGCTCGCGCGCACTTTCATTCCTATGTGCACCTTGCCCGGGTCGCAGCCCACCACGTTGGCGACCATGCGCGTGCCCTCGGTGAGTTCTACCAGCGCACAGGTAAACGGGTAGTCGTAGCCGGGAAACTTGGGGTAGTGCATGACCACGTAGCTGTAGACTTCGCCTTCGCCCGAGGCCTCGATGCCTTCCCACTCAAGCGAGCGGCAGTGCTGGCACATTGGGCGTGGGGGGTGGCGCAGCTCGCCGCAGCCTGCGCACTTCTGCACCAGCAGTCGCCCCTCGGCTATGCCGTCCCACCACCACTTGTTGTCGTGGGCCATGGGGGGCCGCAGCCGCGTGGGGGTCGATGATTCTTCGTCGGCAGCGCCGTCAGACGTCGCCGCACCCGGCTGCTCGGCCCGCGCAAACTTGAGCACGCGGAAGGTCTGCCAGCCGACTTCGTCACCCTGCTGGTCACGGTAGACCTCGCGGGTGTTGATGAAGTAGCCTATGCCCAGCGCCGTGGCCTTCTGTTCCGAGATGGCCTCGATGGTGGTGGTCACGAAGATCTCGTCGCCCGGCCTGAGGTAACGCGTGTAGCCCTGCTCGCAGTTGGTGGCTACCACGGCCGGGTAGCCGGCGCCGCCCAGCAAGGAGTGCAGCTCGGTCTGCAGGTTCTGTCGGCCCGCGTCGGGGTCGGCCATCTCGACGCCGCGCAGGCTCCAGGTCTGCATCATCGTGGGTGGCGCTACCAGCCCGCCGTGCACCGACGAGGCCGCAGCAGAGGCGTCGGTGTACACTGGGTTTTCGTCACCCAGCGCTTCGCACCACTGCCGTATCATGGTTTCGTTTACGGGGTAGGGGCCCTGCTCGGGGGGACTGATCTCGCGGCCCACGTAGTCCAGCAGCTTTGCCTCCAGTTCTTCTCTCGAAAGTGACATCGTTACCCTCTACTCGCCGCTCGGCGGGTTCATCGGCGCGGGGTCCTGGGCAGCAGCAGCCCGGCCATGGCGATTATGTCGCGCTGTACTTCGTTGACACCACCGCCGAAGGTGAGCGTGGTCGCGCCGCGGCAGGCCTGCTCCAGCAGGCCGCCGAACAGGCAGCCGGCTTCGCCCGCCCTGAGCGTGCCCGCGCTCCCGGTTATCTCGAGCAAGAGGCGGTAGCATTCCACGAAAAACTCGGTGCCGAGCACCTTGACCGCCGACGCTTCGGCCATGTCGGGGTGGCCCTGGTCGAGCGACCAGGCGGACTTCCAGTTGAGTACCTTTACGGCTTCGAGCTTGGCGTACACTCGCGCGAGCGCGGTCTGCACCCAGGGCTCGTCTATCATGCGGCCGCCCGACGGTGACTCGCTGTCTACGGCCCACTTCCGTACCTCGTCGAATACCCGGTCCGACAGGCCGGGGCAGGCCAGGGTGATGCGTTCGTGGTTGAGCTGGGTGGTGATGAGTTTCCAGCCCTGGTTGACCTCGCCGACTACGTTTTCCAGTGGCACGCGTACGTTATCAAAATAGGTGGCGTTGGTGCGCTCGCCGCCCAGGGTGTTGATGGGCGTAAACTCGAAGCCGGGCGAATCGGCCGGCACCAGTATAATGCTTATGCCCTTGTGGGGCTTGGCGTCGGGATCGGTGCGGCAGGCCATCCACAGGTAGTCGCAGTCGTGCGCGTGGGTGGTGAAGATCTTCTGGCCGTTGATCACCCACTGGTCCCCGTCGCGTACGGCGGTGGTCTTGAGCGAGGCGAGATCGGTACCCGCGCTGGGCTCGGTGTAGCCGATGGCAAACATCAACCGACCCTCGCGTATACCCGGCAGCAGCTCCGCCTTCTGCGCGTCACTGCCGAAGCTCATCAGCGTGGGGCCCACCGTGTTGCAGGCGATGACCGGCAGCGGGGCGCGGGCGCGCCAGGTCTCGTCCCAGAAAATAAACTGCTCAAGCGGCGTGAAGCCCTGGCCGCCGTACTCGGTGGGCCAGCCGACCCCCAGCCAGCCGTCGGCACCCATGCGTTCTACCAGTTCGCGAAACAGCGGCCCGCCGGCCTCCTCGCGCTCGGCTTCCCAGCGCGAGCGAAGCTCGGGCGTAAACATGTCAGCATAATAGTCGCGGATGCGCTGCCGCAGCTGCTTCTGTTCTGTGGAAAGGTCGAGGTACACGGTGTTGGCTTTGCCGCCCCGTTACGAGGCCGCACTGGTGCCTGCCCGGACGCCCCTAAATGACCGAAAAGCCGCGTGGCAAGGGTAGAACACGTTTCAGTGTGAGCTATCACAGGGCCGCCTTCAGTCAACCACGCAAAAAGGGGGAGGCGCCCGGTATCCCCCTGGTGTGTACGGCCTTAAATGCAGGCACCGTCGCGAAAGGGGGCATCGGACGACTCCCCCTTCTGCTCCCTTTCTACTGGGGCGGAGTTGTCTGTCGCGACGCGAGGGGGTATTGCAGGAGTTCTTGTCGAGGGGAGAACTCGTGTCGGATCCGTCAAACATATGTGGGCCGGAGGGGTACAGGCTGCTGTACGACCTCGGCCGCGCGTTCGCAGAATGTCGTAAGATAGACGAACTCGTTGAGCTCGTCGTCGAGCGCTGTCGCGAGGTTTTTCATGCCGAGGGTGTGTCTGTGCTCGCCCTGGATGAGACAGCCGGTGAGCTTTATTTTCCCTGGGCGGTGGCCAGCGACGAGAAGGTAGCGGCGCGGCTCGCTGACCTGCGTTTTGCGGCCGACAAGGGCGTGGCAGGTGCCGTGCTCGAAAGCGGCAAGGCAATTTTCGTGGCCGACGTTGCTTCCGACTCACGCTGGTACTCGGGCATAGACGAGGACTCGGGCCTGGTCACGCATTCGATCCTGGCCGCGCCGCTGGTCTCTCACCGCGGCAACGTCGGCGTACTCGAAGTCATCAATCCCACGCTTGACGGTGGCCGGGGCGAAGATACACAACTCGACGAGAGCCTGCTCTTTCTTGAATCGTTGGCCGGCAGCGTCGCGGTGGCCCTGGAGAATGCCGGTTTCGTAGAAGCGTTGCAGGCTTCGGAGCGAAGCCTGCGCGCGCGGGCCGACCAGCTGCAGCGCGACATAGCCCGGCGCGACCGATTCTTGACCATCGCGGGTAACAGCCGGGCCATGCAGTCGCTGTTTGACGAGATGGAAACCGTCGCGGCGTCGCCCATTACGGTTCTCATCCAGGGTGAGACCGGTACCGGCAAGGAGCTGGTGGCGCGCGCGATTCACAAAGAGGGCGAGCGCGCCGACGGGCCCTTCTTGGCCGTCAACTGCTCGGCTTTTCCCGAAACCCTGCTGGAGAGCCAGCTCTTCGGTCACGCCAGGGGGTCGTTCACCGGTGCTGATCGCGACAAGGCGGGCCTGTTTGAGGCCGCGGCCGGTGGCACGCTGTTTCTCGACGAGGTCGGCGAGATGCCGGCCGCTATGCAACCCAAGCTGCTGCGCGTGCTGCAGGAGGGCGAGATACTGCGCGTGGGCGATACCAAGCCGCGCGACGTTGACGTGCGGGTACTGGCGGCCACCAACCGCGACCTCAAGCACGAGGTCGACGAGGGCCGTTTTCGCGAGGACCTGTACTACCGCCTGGCCGTTTTTCCGCTCACGACACCGCCGCTTCGCGAGCGCCGCGAAGACATTCCGCTCATCGTTGCTACCTTGCTGGAGCGGGTCAGTGAGCGCCACGGCAAGAAGACCGCCGGCCTGGCCGACGAGGTCATGCAGGCGCTGGTCGCAGCCGAGTGGGAGGGCAACGTGCGTGAACTCGAGAACGAGATCGAGCGCGCGGTGGCGCTCACTCCAGCGGGGGAAACGGTGACGCTGGCGCGACTTTCGGCGCGCGTGACCGGGCGCGACACGTCAGTGGCCGGGGCGGGTACGGGGGCTGCCACGGTGGTGGTTGCGGGCGGCGCGGCTGCTTCGCTTCCCCTCAGGGAGGCGCGTCGCGCTTTCGAGATGGATTACGTTGCCCGGGTGTTGCAGAGCAACGATAACAACGTTACGCGTGCCGCCGAGGCCATGGGAATCTCACGGGTGGCGTTACAGAAAAAACTCAAGGACCTCGGTCTGCGCTGACCGCCGGTGTCGGCTCTCGTGCGTTTCAGTCCGCTACCCGCAAGGGTGACATCTGCGAAGGAGCTGTTTCTTGTCGCGCTTTCGGCCGCCCTCTACACGGCCTGCTTTGCACCCTTGCAATGGTACTGGCTCGCCGCGGTGGCGCTGGCGCCGCTGCTGGTCGTGCTACGGTCGGTGTCTCCCGCGCGCGCCGCCCTGCTGGCTGCGGGCTGGAGCCTGCTCGTTTCTGCCGGCGTGGTGGCCGCCTGGCTCATCGCCGCCGCCTCCACTTACTACGCGCAACCACGTCTACTGGGCTGGGCCGTGTTTTTTGTCGGCACCACGGTGACTGCTTCCTGGGCTTACGCTTTGCTGGGCGCGGGCCTGGCCTGGACGGGGAAGCGCGGTCGGTTTGTCTCGATGGTGGTTTGTCTTTTTGGGTTCACTGCGGCTGAGCTGCTCCGAGTGCGCCTGGGGGGAAACCCGGTTGCCCTGATCGGCGTCGCGCTGCCGGCTGACCACGTCCTGGCGCAGGTTGCAGACATTGGTGGCGTGTATGCGGTCGGGTTTGTCGCGGTTGTTTGCAACGTGGCCCTCGTGGAGATAGTCACGCGCCTGCGTGGGAGTGGAACGCGCGGTCCGGCGGTAGCGATGGCCGTCACGGCGGTTCTCATGGTCATGTTAGCGGCTGGGTATGGCCGTTGGCGGTTGGAGTCGCTTGCCGATGGACTGGCCGATAAACCGGAGACGGTGGTGGCGGTGGCGCAGGACAACCTGGATCTCGGCAGCCAGTGGGACGAGCGCCTTTATGGTCGTAACCTTAAGGTTTATCTCCGACTGAGCCGGGAGGTGCTTTCGGGTTCGGCGGCGAGGGTGTTGTTCTGGCCCGAGAGTTCGATGACTTTTTTCCTGGACGAGGAACCCCGATTCGCGCGCTCAATCGCGGCTGTACTCGAACCCGAGGAAGCCCAGCTGGTGGCTGGGGGGCCTCGCCGTGACGGTGACAATACTCGTTATTTCAACAGTGCGTTCCTGCTCGAGCCCTCTGCGCGAGTCACTGGAACCTACGACAAGCAGCGGCTGCTGCCCTTCGCCGAGTACTTTCCGCTCGGTGCCGTCGAACTGCTCAGGCGACGGTTTGCCAGGGTCAGGGAATTCACCCCGGGCGGGCAGGCTGCTCTTCTCCCGACGGCGGCAGGGCAGGCGGGCGTGCTCGTGTGTAACGAGTCCATGTTTCCCCGCTTGGCGACAAACAGAACGCGCGAGGGTGCCGAATACCTAGCGGTGCTTTCAAACGATACGTGGATCGGGCATCGACAATACTCCGAGATGCAGCTTGCAGTCGCGGCGTTCAGGGCAGTTGAACAAAGGCGCTTCGTTGTTCGGGCTTCGACGGCGGGACCGTCGGCTGTTATCGATCCGCTCGGCCGCGTGACCGTGTCCACGGAGATGTTCGAGCGTGAGACTATCGTCGGTCGCATCAGTGCCAGCCGCGAGCTGACACTTTACGCGCGTGGAGGCGACTGGTTCGCAGTATTGTGCGTAGTCCTGTCGTTGTTGGCGGTTGTCGTGGGTCGTCGTCAGGAGTGATCGCGGCCGGTAACCCCTCGTGCGACACCGGCAACAACAAGGCCGATCACCGAACCGGTGACCGTGTTCCAGAACATTCAAGGTTCACGGCAGCCGGGCGTCGCCAGCAAGACGATGGCCAGGGGCATCATCATCAACAGTCCGCACAGCGGTCCCCTCAGGTACCAGGCTCGTGGCCAGGTGCTGATGCCCACGAGTAGGCCGATAGAACAGCGCGCGAGGTAGAATCCCCACACCGCCAACGAGCCGTTGATCGTGACGGCGTCGAACTTGTAGGGTATGGGGCCGTGCAGGAAGGCCGGCACCGCGCCGGCTGCGACACCAACAATCGCACACAGTAGGAGATAGTTTATGTTCACGTGAGTGGCCCGCGGGAAGTGGCCGGGTTACTGGGGGCAGCTACCGTTGGCCAGGGCATCGTCGAACAAGTCACAGTCCTGGTCAAGCCCGTCAGCCGCGTTAAGCAGGCCACAGACCTGGCACAATGTGTTCTCGCTGATACATTGTTCCATTCCGCCTGTCGTCGGGTCCTGGCCGCAAACGCCGGGGAACAGGGTAGATACTGGTACCTGCAGTTGGCATTCGTCGTTCGCGACCGCCCTGGCTACTTTCCCCGGGCCCTTGGCTATGGCGCGCGATGTTCTCACCGTGCTCATACACTCGGCCAGCTGATCCGAGGATCTTATATTGTCGGCCAGGCCACGTTTTTTGCACTTGGTGAACGTCGCCGGTGCTCTTTTAAGGATCTTGCTGAGCTGCTTATGGACATTCGTCCGGCACTTACCCGCGCCGATGCTGTCCCACTCCCGCATCAGGTCACCGAACATTGATTCACTGAGCCTGTACTGTGAAGCGACCCCCGCCGTGTTGATTTCATTGGCACTGGTGAAGCCAAAATCAGGCGCCTGCGCGCAATATCTCTCTGCATCGGTTACATTCTTGTTAAACGTTTTTGAAAGAATGGCCTTGGCGTCCAGCGTAGCGCACGCGGTTATGTCTGTAACATTGCCTTCCCCTGCACTCTCCATGCAGGTTTTCTCAACCTTGGCCTGGGCCTTGACGACTTTGGGCACTGCCTTCTGGTTCATCTTTACGATGCACCTGGCCTGCTGTTTGTTCTGCAGGTTTTCGGTTTCGCAGGTCGACGAGCAACCGTCACCGTTGTCGTTGTTGCCATCGTCGCACTCCCCGGGCGAGGGAGTTCCGTCCCCGCAGGGGGTCTCGGCAGTACAAGCATCGCCCCTGCCGTCGTCGTTGTCGTCTTGCTGGTCGCGATTGGATACTTCGATGCAATTATCCGAGGCATCGACGACGCCATCGCCGTCGAAATCACCGGACACGACCATTATCAATTGCTCCTGGCAGGTAGAATCAGGCGGGCAGTCGGAGTCGTCCTGGCAAACTCCATGATCTCGCTGGCACAGGCTGTCGTTGTCGACTTCCACGCAGTGCCAATCGGTCGGGCAGTCATCGCCGGTGTTGCAACTGTCACCATAGTTCAGGCATCGTCCGGCAGGCGTAGCCATGGCTACGCCTGCGTTACCGTTGCCGCTGGCACCGGAGAAAGGATTGCCGGCACTCGGATCAACGGTGGCGACGGTGTTCGTCGTCCCGGTGCAGAAATCAAACACCTGCAGCACTATGCCAGTGGTGTCGCCGTCGCCGTCGAGGTCTACGTTTATGCCCTGCTCGTCTTCCTTGGTCAGGAAACGTACGAGCGAGCCGCTCACTTCGAAGGGCAGCCTCGGGTCACACTCCATGAAATCACATTTCGTTACGGCCTGGCCCGTGTTGACCAGTGTGCCCGAGATGGCGTCGTAAACGTGCATCACGTGGTCGCTGGTGTCGATGTCGGTATTTCCGCTTTCGGCGCCGCCATTGAGGTTCGTGTTGCCCTGGCCGGATTCCGAAACCGCGGCGGCTACCAGTTGCAGGGAAACCTCTGGGTCGCACGCGCTTGCAGCTTCTCCCAGGACGATGGCGTCAGCATCGATGCCCAGGGTGGTAACGCCAGGTGGGAGGACGCTGCTGTCCAGGAGTACGACAGCCTTGTCGTCGGTGTCGGAGTCTCCAGATCCTCCGTTCAGGTTAGTTCCCTCGTCGCTTTCACGGGTCAGCCAGGTGGCTACCTGTCCCGAGGCACGAAGAGATTCTGGTTTTGCCGAGCGTCCGCTGCCGTACCACCAGCCGTTGCCGGTTGAAACAGTTGGACAGGTAATTCCGGCAACACCGGCTACCCCTGAAGGATCGGGGATAATCATGACCACGCTATCCCGGGCGTCACCGTCTCCGTTAAGGTCAATAGCAGCGCCGCTTGAGGCGAGAAGAGTTTCATCGACCACTGCAGCGAGTAACCTGGTAGTCATCGCGACGTTAGTTGCCGTGCAGCCAAGCGAAATTGAAGTGGCTGGACCTGACCACAGGGACAGCAGGGAATCATCACTGTCGCCATCCAGGTTGACGTCTCCCTCCGCGGGAAAGCAGGGGCTGAACGTTCTCGTCATTTCGGGGGTGAGGTAGGCGATCATTCCCTGCGAGGCCGAGGCAAGGTGCGAAATACCTATAATTTCGGTCGTGGCACCATCGGGCTCGAATACCTGCAGCACGATATCGTTTGACTCCAGGTCACCGTCAAGGTCGTCGAGGGAGTGGCCCGAGTAAACGGTTAACTGGCCGGTATCTGGTTCTGCCCAGGCGACGACCTGTCCGGTATCGGCGATTACGGGTTTTCCCGCCAGGAAGTGGCCGGACTGGGAAGGGTTCGTCGGGTCCGCGTTAATCAACCTGGTCGTATTTGCCACGAGGTCACGAAGGTATAGGTCTTCTCCGAGATTGACATCGGACATGGCCGGACCGGCGAGGTTGGTTGCGTCGGAGACAAAAATGACACTGCGATTATTGCCGGCTATCGATGGAGCGAGGCAGTCGGCGTTCGAACTTCGGCCGGCGCTGTTTGTGCTGGCCAGGACCATTGCCTGCTCCCTGGTGTTGTAGACAAAAACATTCCTGTGGCCGGTGCATCTTGCGTTTTGCCCCGGGCAATCAGCGTTGCTACTGCAGGGAGATCCGTCGTTTACTCCACCCAGGCAGGTCGGGTCGTATTCTACGCCTGGCACAAGGTCGATCGCGTCGCTGGTGAAGACGACCCGCAGGCCATCAGGAGATACCCGGGGTTCGCTGCTGTCGCCGTTGGCGGCCTGGCCGTCCTCCGTTCTGCTCACCAGTACAAGCGAAGTGCTACCCGGCGTGTCGAAGACCCCGTCGCCGTCGGAGTCCCTGTCGTAGAGATACACGTCTGATTTGCCGTTGTTGTCTTCGTCGACCAGCGCCGCATCACTCCTGAACGTAATGTAGCGCCCATCTCGACCGACGCTTGCAGAGTCACTGGACCTGTTTGTCCCTCCATTAGTGAGCTGGACGATGGAGCCAAGAGCTTCCTGGCCGCGATTATAATCTACAAAGAATATATCGGTGACGTTGTTAGTGTCTTGAGTGCCGTTGTCCAGGTCCGTGGAAATACTCTGGAAAACTATGGTCCCTCCATTTTCCGATATGACGGGCGCGCTGCTGTCGCCGTTCCCTGGGTCGAAGAATGCAGGAGAAATCGAAACCATCCTGTTGAGGACCGAAGGTTCGTTGTAGAAGCAGTCCCCCGACTGGTCCACGGCGGGCCCGCGATCTGCGAGGTAAACCTGCCAGGTATTGGTGCCCGAGATGTAGGACGAATCGATATTGGTCGCGCGGCTGGCGTACACGAGGATCCGACCATCACCCGATATCGAAGGCTGAGAGCTGTCATCGTCTGCCGGGTCGCTGTTGTCGGCAACGGTGATCAAAGCGGTAGTGTTGTTTGCCCGGTCGCGAACGAAAATATTACTGAGGCCTTGCGTGGTGTTATCGGAAAGGTTGTCGGCGTAACTGGAGAAAGCGACGTAAAGTCCGCCGAAAGACAGGGAGGGTTCACTGCTGGTATCGTTCGCCGGGTCGTTGAAATTGTTGAGGCTGGCATTCTGCCAGTCCCCCGAGGACTGTTGTAATTCCGAGCTGCCGAAGAATACCAGGCCGTTGCTTACCGCCAGGCTGCGATCGTCTATAAGGTTTCCGACACCTACCGGTATCTGCAGGGGCAGTCCCCCGCTCACGGTTAGGTCTTCGGCTACGATCGGGTCATTGGTGTCGTCCCGCCTGAAAACTCGGAGCATGCTGTCGGCTATGTCGTAGTCACCGTTGCGATCGCAATTGGAAACGTCGCAATCGCCCTCGGCCCACTCGGGCTCGGTCATGGCGACGATATCTCCCTCCAGCGCGATTACCGGCCATGAGAAAGGAGAATCCGTTGCGTATGTAATCGCGCGACCGTCTGTCAAGTTGCTGCCGGTTCGTAGAAGCTCGGCGGTATTCCGGTCACGCAGGAGCAGTACCCTGTCGATCTTGTCGAAGTCGTCGTTGAGTTGATCGTCTTCGACTTCTTCTTCCGTTACAAAAGCATACAGGGTGTCGGTCGAGTAGATACCTTCAAGTGGCGCCGAGCCCGCTATCGACATCCGGAAATTAACGCAGCTTTCGCCCGGCGGGCAGGGATTGTCCAGGTCACATAGGTCTCCGGAAACGGAGCATGCGCCCTTTTCTAGGCCGGCGATCTTGGCCAGCAGGTCTGATTTATCTATGACCACGGCGCCGTTGATGGTCGAGTTGTACCTTCGGTCGCTGAAATCGAAAAGCGGTATGCCGCATGTTCCGCCGTTGATGCACTGGGAAGAATCCGTGCAGGGATCGCCGGGGTTGTCTCCACCTACGCACTTGGCGCTTCCGCAGGTTCCACCACTGCACGTAGTATCCTCGGTGCAGGGGACGTCTTCCAGCAAGGGGGCTACGGCCGAGCAGACGGTGTCACCAGGACTCAGTGGGACCAGGCGTAGAACGGTAACGGGGGCATCGGCCGAGCCGAACAGCGCGATCTCGGTACTGTTTCCCTCGTTGGCCGAAGGTGACAAGACCGGTGGAAGTATAGCTCCCTCCAGCGTGTAGGAGTCTACGAAGTCTTCGTTGGGCAGGACAACCGGGTCTCCAGATCCGGTGTAATTGTCTATCGCACTGGCACCGTTGAGCAGTATCGGGGTCGGCACTTCTCCGTCGATCAATATGTTAGTCCAGTCCACCGGAATCAGAAGGTTGCCGTCCTCGTCGACGGCCATAACCACTTCGTTTTCAGATTCCGTACACGGATCAGTCAGATCGGTAGGGTCTTCGGGGGTGCAGAGTTGGGCAAAGTCATTGGTGTGTGGCAGGCCGACAAAGCTGGGGAACACGTCGTGGTTGGTCACGGCGTTGCAGCTGCCGTCGTCGGTATAAAGCGAATCAACGCAGGCCGCCACGTCGCTGTTTCCGTAATCCGCGCAGTCGGTGCTGATGTTGCTGCAGCTCCAGGTATCGGTAGTCGCGTGTGTCACGACTATACGGGCCGGTCCGGCTAGCGTTAATCCATCCGGGCTGCCGCAGGAACTGTCCGGGCATTCGGTATTGCTGGTGCAGGGGGTTCCGGAGTTAAGTCCTCCAATGCACGATGCCCCGCTGGGAGGCAGCAGGTCGTCGGTATCAGGGTAAACAAAGCGCAGCGCCGAGTTGAGGACCTGGAACTCGATCGTGTCTCCCGAGGTGCCCAGTTCACGGCATTCGCTGGCAACTATGTCACCTCCTGCGCAGGCAGATACGGTAGCCGACAGTGTAGAGCAGTCGTCTGCAAGGACGATGGCCGAAAGCTTGCCGGTGCCTGGGGTATCGACCACGGTTACAACGTAGTCGCCGGCGGTACCGGTAAAGCCTGAAGACGAGAAGTCGCTGGCGGCGTGGCAGCCGCTGTCCAACGACACGCTTACCCAGTCGCCCGGCGTGGCCCATGGCCGGTCGAGTTGGCCCAGTTCTCCCCGGAACACGCGCGTCGTCTGGGGGATCAGGTTGCACGCAGCCTGCGAAATCGTGGGCGCCAGCGCCAGCGCAATCAACAGAACCAGCGCAGCCAGCGCGATGGCACCGCTCGCGCCCGCCCTTTCACCCGGCCGGGAGCGGACAGTAGAAGTAGTTGTGTCTAACAGTCTCAGAACAGACCCCCGGGAACCCACAGTCTCCCAGGAAACAAGACTATCAGGCGGACTATTGCTGACTACCCCCCAAGTGGGTAAAAAACTTTTGCGCTGTCGTTTTGCAGTTGGTCCTTGCATGCTGTTCTCGGTTTTCTCCAAGCTGCAAGTAAGCAACCACCGTGCCAGAGCGGTATGTCCGTGTAAATGAGTCTGAGTCCTTCAATTATACTGGCTGTTTTTGCCGGCTGGGCGGTTGGGGGTGCATCGCCAGTGCTAAGTGTGGAAAGCGCCCAGGGGTTTGTGCGTAAACCCAGGTTGGCGGCTGCGCTGCCGGTTTACTGGGCCTGGTTGCGCGTGGCCCAGCTCGCGTCGCTCTGCCCAGGCGGGGGCCAGGCGTCGCGATCATCGTTCCTGCGCAGGCACTCTGCCAACGACAGCGACTGCTCGCGGCACTGCTCGGCGCTGGGCAGTGGGTCGCCCGTCCAGGACAGTTGCGAGCACAGCGCCAGCGTGCGAGCCAGCGCCGGTAGCGCGTCCAGGCGCCGGGCCTCGTCGATGCTGCGGCGGTACCAGGTGAGCGCCACCTGCCGCCGGCCGCAAAGCTGGTTCCAGCGCCCCACGGCTCGGTAGAGGTCGGGGCGCTCGCGGGCCAGTGCCCGCGTGGCCCTGAGTGCCCGCCTGCAATCTCTTTCCACCGTCCAGCGCGATGGGCTGTCGGCGTGCTCCTGCTCGTTGGCCGTGAGGCCCAGCTCAAACCTTGCCACCGCCAGCGGCGCCGCGTGGTAGGGAGGTAGCGCACCGGCCCGCGAAGCGTCCGCGGCAGACAATTCTATTGAATGGGCAGCCTCGTCGAGATAACCGGCCGCGCACTCGGCCCGCGCTTTCATGGCGTGGCCGAAGGCCAGCAGGTTATCTTCGTGACGGGCGGACAGGTAGCGGTTGGCAGCCTCGATGGCGTCGAAGGGGCGGTCCTGTTGCACGGCCACGTAGAGGGGAATGGCGTCGCGCCAGGAGACGGCAAAGTCGTAGCCGTAAAGATCGACGAGTCGCTTGACCGCGTCGAGCATGCGCGCGCTGTTGCGCCAGTGGCCCTGCCAGGTGGATCGCTCGGCGGCCAGACCGAAGTAGTTGCTGGCGAGCACGAGCTGGCCGTTTTCCATGGCGGTTTCGAGGTCACGCGTGGCGGGCAGCGGGCTGTCGCTCCAGTCTCCCTCGAAGTAGTCGGCAATAAAACGCATGGCCCTGCAGGCAAAGTCGCCGGCAAAGTTATCGTTGGTCAGCAGGTTTTCACCACGCTCGAGCAGCCGGCGCGAGAGTGAGAAGGAGGTGCCCGAAAAGGCCACGAAGCCAGCAGCGTCGGCGTAGAGTTCGGCCGCCCGCTCGACCCCTGCCGCGTTCATGTGCTCGAGTCGTCCGACCACCGAAAGGGCCGCGGTAAACGCCCGCTGTGGGTCGACGTTGACCAGGGCCTGGGCGCGCATGACCTCGGCTTCGAGTCCTTCGAGTTCGGCCGCGCTGGGAGACGCGGATCCGGCCTTGTCGGCGGCCGCGTTGCCGCGCCGACGGCCGAGCGTCAGCCAGGTGCGCGCCAGGGCACCGCCGGCCTGCAGAAGGCCTGCAGTGCCGGTTCGCAGCGAAGAAGAACGACCCCGCCACGCCAGCGAAGCATCGAAGTGCTCTATACACTCGTGATGGTCGCCGGTGTTGAGCAGCGCGAGGCCGATGTTCTTTTCGAGTAGCGCCTTGCGTGCGCGATCGCCACCCTTGCCGTGTTGTTGCAGGTACAGCCGCGACGCTTCGCGAAAATGGGCGAGCGCTTCGGCCGAGGCGGCCGAGCGGGCGGCGTTGTCGCCTGCGCGAAACAGGTAGTACTCGGCCTTGTCGGCTTGTTCGGCCTGGCCCCAGTGAAAAGCCAGCTCGGCTTCGAAGTCGTCGAGCCGTTGCTCGAAAACTTTTTCGATGGCGCCGGCCACGCGCGCGTGCATGTCGCGCCGTCGGCCCTTGAGGAGGGACTGGTACACGGTCTGCTGCGCGACCTGGTGGTGAAAATAGTACTCGCGCTCGGCGGTATCGGCACGCCGGGCAACGCTGCCGGTACGAGAGGACATGCTGCTGCCCACCAGTTGCATGTCCTCGAGGCGGGCGAGGGCGGTGTCGAGCTCGCCCGAGTCCTCGACAGTGCCGAGAAGTAATCGGTGATAAAAATGACGGCCGATCACCGAGGCGGCCTGCAGTATTTCGCGGGCCTGGTCGTCCATCGCGTCCACGCGGGCGAGCACCACGCCCTGCACCGAATCGGGAACGTCTACTTCGTTGATCGCCGCGGTGGTCTGCCAGCCGTCGCGCGCTTGCACGAGGGCGCCCTGGTCGATGAACGACCTGAGTACCTCTTCGACGTAGAAGGGGTTGCCCTCGGCGTTGGCGCGGATTCGTCGGCGCAGGGCTATCGGCAGGCCGGCTGTCCCCAGCAGGCCCGTGACCAGTCGGTCAAGGTCGTTGTCGTCAAGCGGTGAGAGGGCGAGCTGCGAGCTGCGCTTGTGGGTTTTGCTGCCAGTGAGCGCAGCGGCCGAATCTTCGCGGGTAGTTATGATCGTGACCACGGGAGCCCGCTGGCTCGCGGTCAACAGCCCGCCCAGTATTTCGATGCTCGACTGGTCAGCCCAGTGCAGGTCCTCGAGCACGATGACCAGTGGCCGTTGCGCCGACAGTACGGTGGCCAGTCGTGAGAGCGCCAGTTGCAGGCGTTTTCTCAGCGCGTCGCCCGTAGGTGTTGACGAGCCCGGCTGCGACGAGCCCGGCGAGTTTTCGTCGGCGTACTGTATTCCCAGCAGGGTCGCGAACGAGGGCAGCTCGGTTTCGAGTTGGCCATCGCTGCGCTCGAGCGCAGCGCTTAGCAGGGTCAGCGCGTCGTCGTTGCTCTCGTTACCGCTGAGTTGACACCATTTGCGCAGCAGGTCGGCCGCGAGCGCAAAGGGGCGCGAGTTGCCTTGCGATGCCTGGCTTTCGAGCAGCAGGCAGTCCGACAGCGCGGGGTCACTCTTGAACTCTTCGAGCAGGCGCGACTTGCCCAGGCCCGCCTCACCGCTCACGACCGTCACCGAGCCCTCGCCCGCGTGGGCCTGCTTTACTCCCCCGAGCAGGGCGGCGAGTTCCTGGTCGCGGCCGACCAGTGGTGCGCGCAGCTTGCGCCTCCGAAATCCAGCATCGTTGCCTTTACCCGGCGGTCGCAAGGGATCGAGCGCGTAGGCCTGCACGGTCCGGCCCTGTCCCTGCAATGACAACGGTGCAAGCGCGCTCACGCGAAAACGGTCGGACAGTCGGTAGGCGGTCTGCTCTCCGAGGTAGAGTTCGCCCGGCGAGGCCGCGTCCTTGAGCCGGGCAGCGAGGTTGACCGCGTCGCCTATCACCGTGTACTGGCGGCTGTTGTTGCCCCCTACCAAGCCGGCCACGACCAGTCCGCTGTTCATGCCCGCTCGTATGGCGCCGGGTTTGATGGCACCGGGTTTGATGGCACCGGCTCCGTCGTTGTTGAGCAGGCGGGCAAGCGCGGCCGCGGCGCGGGCGGGCGCTTCTTCGAGTCCGTCGGGTGCACCGAACAGGGCCATCATGGTGCGGCCGGTAAACTTGTCCACGTAACCACCCTCGGCCTGTACGGCCAGGGTGAGTACCTGCATCTGCGCGTCGCTGGGCGCGGAAGCCTGGCACAGTTCAGCGAACAGTACGGTCACCTGCCGACGTTCGGGTTGGCGTTGTTGCAGCCGTTGGTGCTGCAAGTGCCCGTCGGCCGTGGACTCGGGTAGCCGGGGCATACCAGCGGGCAGGGTATCGTGGTCGTTGGTTCGGCCAGACGCCAGCAGCGCCGAGCCCTGCGGCGTGTCGTCGGCGGCCTGTGAAAAACTGAAACCCCGGCCTGCCAGTTGGCGGGCCGTTGAGCCAACGAGTACCGAGCCGGTCTCAGCTGCCGCCTCCAGGCGCATGGCCGCTGTCGTGCACTGACCGGCGGGCAGCAGGTCGCCGGTCGGCGTTCGCCCCAGCTGCAACTGTCCAGCCTCGAGGCCTATGTGCAGGCCAGGTCTTTTGCCGCCGGGAAACAGGGGTGCGGATTGTTTTATCCACTCCAGCATCTCGAGGGCGGCGGCCAGCGCATGACGGTTGGCGGACTCGGCCTGTTCGGAATGGGGAAACGCGGCCAGCATGCAGTCGCCGAGAAACTGCAGCGGGGTGCCGCCGTGGGCGTTGGCAATGTCTTCCATGCCAGCAAAACAACCGTTGACCAGCTCGGTTACCTGTTCGGGGTCGAGGTCGCGCGCTGCAAGCGTGAACCCCGAAAGGTCGGCGCAGACAATGGTGGCCTCCAGTTCGATCAGTGTACTACTCCCCTGTGGCGGTCGGCCCGTGTTCCGGGTTCGGCCACGCTCCCGCTAAGAGCGGTATGCGGTAGGCGCGCGCGGCGCAAACCCAGCTTTGCGTTGCTGTTGGCTGTTCGCTTCAGCGGGTGTAGGCGAAACGCAAGTTTTATACGGGGCAGCGGGCGCTTGTCGACTGGCTTCAAGGCTGGTGGCAGGTGGCACGCTGATTGCTTTATCGAGGGTGGGGAAACCGTGTGCAGGCTCCCCCTTCCGGTTCGTCCGTCGCTGGGTTACCGTTCAGCTGGTCCTTGCGGTAGCCACGGCGGACGGGCCGGATTCTTTTTGCCCGCCGCTATATCCTCCGGCCGCTGTCTTTCCAGTGGGGTTCTTTCAGACGGCGCACGTAGAGCTTGCCGCTGTCGGTCCTGGGCAACTCGTCGTGGAACTCGATTCTACGCGGGAGCTTGTAGGCAGCCAGTTTTTCGCGGGCAAAATCGATGAGCTCGGCGGCCAGTTCCGGGCTTCCCTTTGTGCCGGTTCGAGTTTGCACGGCAGCCATTACGGCCTCGCCCCATTCCTGGTCGGGTACGGCGAACACGGCCACGTCGGTCACCTGCGGGTGGGTGATCAGCACCTTTTCGATTTCGGCGGGGTATATGTTCACTCCCCCTGAAATGATGGTGTTTGACAGCCGGTCGCGAAGGAACGCGTAGCCGTCTTCATCGACCAGGCCGATGTCGCCCAGGTGAAAGGTGTGCGCGTCAACGAAGGCCGCGCGCGTCTTGTCGGGGTCACCGTGGTACTCGAACCAGTGGGGGGTGTCGGGGCGGCGACAGTACAGTATGCCTTCTTGGTTGGCGGGCAGGGGCGTTCCCTGCTCGTTGCCTGCGAAGATCTGCCAGCCCTCTACCGTGCGTCCGACGGTGCCCTGCTTGAGCTGCCAGTCGGCCGAGTCGACCAGCGTAACGACGCCGCTTTCGGTGGCGCCCCAGTACTCCAGCAGCAGCGGGCCCCACCAGGCGATCATGCGCTGCTTGCTGGCCGGCGACACCGGGGCGGCGCCGTGCAGCACCGTGACCAGCGGCGTTGGATCGAAGGCCGCGCGCTGCTCGTCGGGCAGGCCGAGCAGGCGCTCGAACATGGTGGGCACGAGGTGGGTGTGGGTCACTTGCTGCTCGCCGACCAGGTCGAAGAAACGCTGCTCGTTCCATCGCGGCATCATGGTCACGGCAGCGCCGTTGAGCAGGTCGTAGACGGCAAACAGCAGCGGTGCCGCGTGGTAAGCAGGCCCGGTGATGAGGTGGCGCCCCCGTCCGTCCATCTGTATGCGTCGTCCGTAGGCCGCGGCCGCCTCCAGCCCCGCGGCCAGCGTAGAAGGGCGATGGCGCTTTACCCCGCGTGGGCGGCCGGTGGTTCCGCTGGTGTAGATCATGGTGCCGCCCATCGGCGAGTCGGGCGGGTAGGGCTGATCGGGGGCGCTGCTGATGGCCCCATCCAGCTCGTCGCCGGCGACCAGCAGGGTGGCTGCGTCAACGCAGCCCGCCGAGGCGGCATCGCGATGTTGCTCGTCGCAGATCACCACGCGCGCGCCGCTGTCGGTCAGCACGTAGTCGATCTCATCGGCCAGCAGGTGATGATTGATGGGAGTCAGCCACAGGCCGGCCAACCAGGAGGCGAGCACAAGCTCGAGGCACTCGCCGCGGTTGAACATGAGCGTGGCCACCCTGTCGCCGGGCTCGAGGCCCAGCTCGCCGCTCAGGAGGCGGGCCATGCGCGTGGCCCTGTCGGCCAGTTCAGCCCAGGAGCGGGTGACCGTCAGGTCGTCGAGCGCGGCCTCGTCGCCGCGCATCCTGGCAAGCTCATACAACAAGGAGGATACGTTCCTTTTATGTTAAAGGTCCCAGGGTAGCTTCGCCAGCCGAGCAACCCCGGTGCTTTAAGGCCCAGGGGGGCCTGGCCCCCTTGTTCAGAGCTCGTTGGCGGAGGCAGCCACGAAGGCTTCGCGCAGTTGTTGGTAGTCGCTGGTGACCGGGAACTGCGGAAAGTCGTCGACCACGTTCTGCGGCGGGCAGAAGAGTATGCCTGCGTCGGCCTCGGTGAGCATGGTGGTGTCGTTGTATGAATCACCGGCCGCCACCACGCGAAAGTTGAGTTCGCGCAGCGCGCGCACGGCGCGTCGCTTGCCGTCGTCCAGGCGCAGGGTGTAGCCCGAGATGCGGCCTTCGGGCTCCACCTCCAGCCGGTGACAGAACAGGCAGGGAAAATCGAGCTGCCGCATCAGCGGCTGCGCAAACTGGTAAAAGGTGTCCGACAGGATGATCACCTGCGCTCGCTCGCGCAGCCAGTCAACGAACTCACCGGCGCCTTCGAGCGGCCCCATGCCGGCTATCACCTCCTGTATCTGCGGGAGGGTGATGCCCTCGCGGTCGAGAATGTCGAGCCGGTAGCGCATGAGTACGTCGTAGTCGGGCTCGTCGCGGGTGGTGCGCCGCAGCTCGTCGATACCGGTGCGCTCGGCAACGTTGATCCAGATTTCGGGCACCAGCACCCCTTCGAGGTCCAGACAGGCGATCATGCGCGCAAGTTAGCCCAGCCGGCGCCAAGGCTCAACGCGGGCCGCGGGCGCACGGTGGCTACAGCTGCCCGCCGCCGTTAGCATTGCCCATTATGGGCACGCTTGACGGCAGGACAGCAGTGGTTACCGGGGCCGGCCGGGGAATAGGCCGAGCCATGGCCGAGGCGCTTGCGGGACACGGTGCCTCGGTGGCGGTGAACGACATCGTGGCCGAGCGCGCCGAAGAAACCGCGGCCTTGATCAACGACGCCGGCGGCCGGGCCTCGGCCTTTGCCGCCGACGTGGGCCAGCACGCGGCCGTGCTGGAGATGGCGGCTGCCGTCGAAAAAGAACTCGGGCCGACCGACCTGCTGGTCAACAACGCGGGCATCCCCGGTACCTTTCCGGCGTTCAAGTTCGTTGACAGCCAACCCTCCGACTGGGAGCCCTTCCTGCGCGTGAACCTCTATGGAGTACTGCACTGCTGCCACGCTTTTGCGCCGGCGATGAAAGAACGGGGATGGGGGCGCGTGGTCACCATCTCGTCGGAGGCCTGGCGCATGGGCACCGACTACGGCATTTCTATGTACGCTGCGGGCAAGGCGGGGGCCATCGGTTTTATGCGCCAACTGGCGAGCGAGCTGGGACCCGACGGTGTTACGGCCAACTGCATATCGTTGGGAGAGCTCGACAACCTGCCGTTGCCCGACGACTACTTTGCGCGTTACCCGGTGCCGCGCGCGGGCAGCGCCGACGACGTGGTGGCATTGCTGCTCTACCTCGTCTCGGACGAGGCCGCGTGGATGACCGGCCAGGTGCTGCCACTCAACGGCGGCCTCTCCTGAAGCGGGATACGCTCCGATCATCTGAAAGCCAACGGGGAAGACCTGGTACTATTAACCTTATTAGAACGTATCCTCCTTCTTGACTGGCCGGTGGGGGGGTGGCCTGTAGTGGGGCATGAAGTTTGGAGTGATTCCGCCTTACGGCATGGCCGCGGTCGAGGATCCAGTGTTCGCGGGCGATTTCTGTCGCGCGGCTGAGCAGGCTGGAATGGAGTCGGTGTGGGTGGTCGAGCACACGGTGATGTGCCCCGACTACACTTCGCGCTACCCCTACGATCGCTCGGGCCGCTCGCCTTTTAACGAGAACGTGGCGCAACCCGACCCGCTGCTCTGGCTGGCCTGGGCTGCCGCTCACACCGAGACCCTGCGCCTGGCCACCGGCGTGATGATACTGCCGCAGCGCAACCCACTCATACTTGCCAAGGAGCTTGCCACGCTTGACCGGTTGTCGGGCGGCCGCCTGGTGGCCGGCTTCGGCGTGGGCTGGGTACGAGAAGAGGCCGAGGCCCTGGGCAGCGACTTCGGTACCCGCGGACGTCGCGCCGACGAGTGCATCGAGGTCATGCGTGAACTCTGGAGCGAAGAAGCAACGGCGTCTTACCACGGCAGTTTCTACGATTTTGACCAGGTGGTGAGCCGTCCGCGTCCGGTGCAGAAAGGCGGTGTACCGCTGGTCATCGGCGGTCACAGCGAGGCGGCCGCGCGCAGGGCCGGTCGTTACGGCGACGGGTTTTTTCCCCTGGGCGTTTCGATGCAGCGCCTGGGCGAGCTGCGCAAGGTCTTGAACGATGCCGCCAAGGTGGCCGGCCGCGACCCGGCCCGCGTGGAGATCACCTGTGTGGGGACGGCCGACCCGGCGCTGTTGTCGGCTTACGCCGAGGCGGGTGTTGATCGCACCGTGGTGGCCTGCCTCGTGCCCGAACTCGACGCCGCGAGCAACGCTATGCAGGCCGCGCTTTCGGCCGCGTGCGAGGCCGGCCTGCCGCTCAACGGTGGCCTGGCCTGAGCCGGCCCTTCAGCCGAACGCTCTTGGCGACACGGTGTTCTTCGGGTTCGGCTTGTCCTCAGCGGCGGCCTGGCTGTAGTCGCCCCAGGGACCGTCGCGATCGGCCACGGCTGCGCCCACGCCGTCGCGGGCGGCGGTTTCGAGAAAGTCGAGCGACTCGGGAATATTGCGCATGTAGCCGTCGAGTATCGGTCCGAGCAACTGCGTGCCGGCCAGGCCCATGTTTTCGTAGGCCTGGTTGACGACCATCTTCATGGCCGCGAGTTGCGCCGGCGGCAGCGTGGCGATCGCGCGGGCCTCGTCCATGACGGTTTTTTCAAGATCGGCAAAGGGCACCGCGCGGTTGATGAGGCCGATTTCGGCCGCCCGGCTGCCCGACAACGGTCTGCCGGTAAGCGCGTGTTCCTTGGCGCGGGTCAGGCCCAGCCGGTAGATCCACATGCCCGTGAGGTAGCAGCCCCACGCGCGCGAGTAGGGTGTGCCGATGCGCGCGTCGTCGCTGGCGATCACCAGGTCGGCGCACAGGGCCATGTCGGAGCCGCCGCCAACACACCAGCCGTGTACCTGCGCGATCACGGGCTTGGGGCTGCGCCACAGGCTCATGAACTTGGGCACGGGTCCGGTGTGCGGGCTGGTCACGCCTATCATGTCGCGGCCTGGGTCCCAGCTGCCGCCTGTGCCCACCAGGCCTTTCCAGGCAGCCATGTTGTCGGCGAAGTCGAAGCCTGCGCAGAAGGCGCGCCCAGCGCCGCGCAACACGATCACGCGCACGTCGGGGTCCGCGTTGGCGCACGCGACGGCCTGTTCGATCTCGTCGGGCATGGGCGGGACGATGGTGTTGAGCTCGTCGGGGCGGTTCAGGGTAATGGCGGCAACAGCCCCTTCGGTTTCGTAGATCAGGCTTTCAAATTTCATGGTGCAGGACTCTGCGGTCAAACTAGCGCCGCGCTTGAGTTGGTGGAAGCGGGCCGCTGGTGCGCTCGCGTCAGTAAAGGAGCGTTGCGGCCGGCCTCTAACCGCCAATTGTAAAATACACGATAAACGGGGTAGTTAGAGAGGTTCAGGTCGACCACCACGGGTCGTTTGCAGGAGGAAACCGGCGTATGCGCAGCGCAAAAGACTTTTTTCAGCCACTGGCCCTCGGCGCGCCCGAGCCGCTGCGCGAGGTGCCGTTTCGTCCCTCGCGGATGATACATTTCTTTGACCCGAGCAACCCTAAGATGGCGGCCAAGGTGCCCGACATCGCGAAAAAGTGCGACGTCGTGCTCGGCAATCTCGAAGACGCGATAGCGGCCGACAACAAGGAAGCCGCCCGCGAAGGCCTGGTCACGATCGGTCGCAACACGGACTTCGGCAACTGCCAGTTGTGGACCCGCATCAACAGCCTCGACTCCCCCTGGGCCCTGGACGACGTCACCCGCCTTGTCGGCGAAATCGGCGACAAACTCGACGTCATAATGATTCCCAAGGTCGAGGGCGCCTGGGACATTCACTACATGGACCGCCTGGTGGCCCAGCTCGAAGCCCGCGCGGGGCTCAAGCGTCCCATATTGTTTCACGCCATACTCGAGACGGCCACCGGTGTGGCCAATGTCGAAGAGATATGCGGAGCCAGCCCACGCATGCAGGGGCTGTCGTTGGGCCCGGCTGATCTTGCCGCTTCCAGGCGGATGAAGACCACGCGCGTGGGCGGAGGACACCCCGGCTATATAGTGAGGGCGGACCCCGACGCGGCCAACGAGGACGCGCCGCGCCCGACCGCGCAGCAAGACCTGTGGCACTACACCATCGCGCGCATGGTCGATGCCTGCGCAGCGCACGGCATACTTCCTTACTACGGGCCCTTCGGGGACATCAAGGACACCGTCGCCTGCGAGGACCAGTTTCGAAACGCCTTTCTCATGGGCTGCGTGGGCGCGTGGAGCCTGCACCCGGTGCAGATTGGGATAGCCCGCAAGGTGTTCAGTCCGCCGGCCGACGAGGTGAAGTGGGCGCGCCGGGTCATCGACGAGATGGGCGACGGCACGGGCGCGGTCATGATAGACGGCAAGATGCAGGACGACGCGACCTTCAAGCAGTGCCAGGTCATGGTCGATCTTGCCCGCTCGCTGGCCGAGGGCGACGAGGAGTTGACCGAGGCCTACGGATTCTGAAGCTATTGCAGCGGGGCTGCTGACGTTGAAATGCGTGGGGGAAAAGGCTAAAAACCCCGTTGCTTTCGAGCGCCGGATTGACTGACCGCTCGACCGACCCTGCGACTGGGCACGACCCAGGAGGTGGTTCTCTGATATGCGTTTTTACGAGTTTGAAACCAAGACAATTCTGGCCAGGCGAGGTATCCCGGTGCCCGAGGGCAGCAGGGCTGCCAACGCCGGGGAGGCAGCTAGTGCTGCCCAGGAACTGGGCGGCGCGGTAATCGTAAAGGCCCAGCTGCTGGTGGGCTCGAAGGCTGGCGCGAGCAGGGCTGACGAATCGCAGGCGGTCGACAGCCCCGAGCAGGCGGCCACCGCCACCGAGGAGCTACTCAAGATCGACGACGGCGGACGCGGCCCCAGGGGCGTACTCGTTGAGAAGGTCCACGCGACCACCGCCGAGTACTCGCTGTCGATAAGCTACGACGGAACGGCCAAGCAGCCGCTTCTGCTCGCAGCCGACATGGCGGGCAATATCGAGGACATCGCCGAGGCGCATCCCGACCGCGTGGTCTCGAGACACTTTTCGGCGCTGGTGCCGTTCTCGGATTACGTCGCCAAGGAAGTAGCCGCGGGCCTGGGCCTGAACGGTTCGGAACTCAACCGCATGGCCGGCGTCATTGCCCGCCTGGCGCGCTTGTTTCTCGACTACGATCTTACCCAGGCCGACATACAGACCCTGGCCCGGCTCGAAGACGGCAGCTTGCTGGCGGTCGATTGTTTTTCGGACATGGAAGTCGAGGCCAAGTATCGGCAGAAAGAACTGCTCGCCGAGTTCGGCGTGGGCGAGGAAGACACCCGCTCGGTGCGCGCGCCCACCGCGTTTGAGCTGGCCGGCAAGAAGATCGACGACGACGACCCGCGTGGCATCATCGGCCCGGTCGTCGAGTTCGGCGGCAACGTGGGGCTGGTCATCGGTGCGGGCGGCGGTTCGCTGACGCTTACCGATGCGGTGCGCAAGGCGGGCGGCGATCCGGCCAACTACGCGGCGATAGGCGGCAACCCCAGCGTGGCCAAGGCCGTGGCACTCACCAAGCTGGTGCTGGGCAAGCCCGGTGTCGACAAGATAGCCGTGATGTCCAACGTGGTGTCCAACACGCGCGCCGACCTCGTGGCCCGCGGCGTCATAAAAGGTGTGATCGAGATGGGCTTCGAGCCCGCCGACAAGATCACTATCTTTCGCGTGCCCGGTGCGTGGGAGGCCGACGCCGTAAAGATCCTGGACAAGTACGGCGTGGAATACTGCGACCGTTCGGTA
>CAUZFM010000001.1:0-58637 GCA_963579235.1 uncultured Binatia bacterium (SeqCode) | reverse complement strand
TGTTCGGGGGGGGCTTTGCGTCGCTGGTGAACATGCTCATACCCGGGGCCCTGGGCGCAAGTGGCAGTTTCGGGCTCATCGGTATGGGCGCTTTCCTGGCAGCCTCGACGCACGCGCCGATGACCGCGATATTCCTGTTGTGGGAAATGACCAGGGACTACAACGTGGTGCTGCCCATCATGATCACCGCCATAACGGCCACCCTCGTGGCCCGGCGCCTGATGACCGACAGCATAGACAGCTTCGATCTCAGTCGTCGCGGACTCGACATACACGCTGGCGCCGAGGCCAACCTGCTCAGGGGGCTTTACGTCCGGGGCCTGGTGAGCAGGGACTTCCAGCAGATTCCCGAGTCGATGGCCGTTACTGATTTTGTGCGCTACGTTACCAACAGCCATCACGTGTACTTTCCGGTAGTGAACCGGGACAACGAGTTGACCGGGATAATCAGTATGCAGGAACTCAAGACAGTGCTGTTGCACCGTGATGCCTGGCCGTTTCTGATTGTCGGCGAGCTGGCCGAGACCGATGTGCTGACCGTTTCAGGCTCGGATAACCTTTACGATGCCATGCAGTTGATAACCGCGCGCGGGCTGGAGCAGGTGCCGGTGGTTGATGAATCCGATCCCAAGCGGGTCATAGGTATGCTCAAGCGAGCCGACCTGCAGAACTTTTACCAGAAGCGTCTGCTTGCCAGGGAGCTCCACGGCTGATATCCGCCCGGGGGGTTAGGTTTCAACGGCGATGGCAGACAAGGGAATAATCATAACGGCGGACGACCTCGGCATGTACCCCGAGGTGAACGACGCCGTCATGGACGGTTACGACTCGGGGATCATCTCGAGCACGGGCCTGCGCGTTAACGGTCCGGCTTCGCGGTCGGCCATGGTCTCGGCCTCCATGCGCTCGGGCCTGGGCACGGGTCTGCACCTGGTGTTGTGCGAGGGTACGTCCACGCTTCCGCGGCGCCACATACCCAACCTGGTCGATGCGGGCGGCCGCTTCGTGGACCGCCCCCTGGAGGCCATGTGGCTGTACCGCAGGGGCGGTGGGCTGAAGCAGGAGCTGCGTGCCGAAATTCGCGCCCAGGTCGAGAAGTTTTTGTCCGGCGGTCTCGTACTGAGCTACGTTTCGAGCAGCTACGGCCTGCATCTTCTGCCCTCGGTGCTGTCTATACTCAGGGAGCTGTCGCTGGAGTATCCCATCTGGGCCATGCGCAAGCCCTGCGGCCCGACCTGGAAATACAGTAGGGAATTCGTGGTGGGTGACTGGGAGCGACGTGCCGAAAACGCGGCTATGCGCCCCGCGCTTGCCTGGGGGCGACTGCGCTCGGGCAGGTTCCGGGGACCCGACCGGGTAGAGATCCTGGGCCGTCATCGTCCGGTGACCGAGGGTGGCATGGTCGAGTTGCTCGCTTCGCTCAAGAGCGGCGTCACTGAGTTGGTCTGTCACCCTGGGTCATTGCTGCCGCGTTACGACGGCATGGGCGAGGCCGCCGCGCTCACCAGTCCCATGGTTCGCAAGGAACTCGCGGCGCGGGAAGACATAGACCTGGTTTCGTACCGGGATATTTCGGAAGAAGCCTGAGCCCGGCGGCGATATTCCCGACGGTGATTAGATCCCGAGGGCGACGCTGAGCAGGCCGAGGAAGACGAGGAAGCCGAGCATGTCGGTTCCCGCCGTCACGAACACCGACGAGGCCACCGCCGGGTCTGCTCCCAGCCGTCGCATGCCCATGGGCACGAGCGTTCCGAGGGCCGCGGCGATGAGCATGTTGATGATCATCGCGGTGGCCATGACCGAGGCCAGCCTTACGTCGCCCGTCCACGCGTAGACAGTAGCCGCGGCCACCGAGCCCAGCACTGCACCGTTGAGCAGGGCTATGGTCAGTTCGCGCATTACGATGCGGCGGGTGTTATGCGGGCTCAGCTCGCCGAGCACCAACCCGCGTACCACCAGGGTCATCGTCTGGACGCCCGCGTTGCCGCCCTGGCTGGCCACTACCGTCATGAAAGCCGCGGCGATGGCCACCTGGTGTATGGTGTCCTGGAACAGCGAGATCGCCGCTGCGCTCACGGTGGCGGTCATGAGATTCAGCCCCAGCCACGGAAGCCGGGTGCGCAGGGCCTTTACGGGCCCGTGCAGGCCCAGCGGTTCGTCGCCCACGCCGGCCATCTTGAGCATGTCCTCGGTGGCTTCTTCTTCAATGACGTCGACCACGTCGTCAACGGTTATGCAACCGACCAGCAGCTCGGAAGCGTCGACCACCGGTAGCGATAGCAGGTCGTATTTTTCGAACAGGTGCGCCACTTCTTCCTGGTCTACCGTCGCGCTTACCGACACGAGGTCACTGAGCAGGATCTCGTCCACCGACGATCCGTCGTCGGCCATGACCAGGTTGCGGACGGGTACGTAGCCTACGAGCTTTTTCTTATGGTCGGTGATGAAGACGTTGTGAATGTCGTGAAAATCATCGCGGTGTTGCCTGAGGTAGGTGCGCACCTGTCGCACGGTGGTTCCAATATCCACCGACGCGACCTCGGTTTTCATAAGTCCGCCGGCACTGTCGTCGGGGTAGGAAAGCAGCCCCTGCACGTCGCGCCGGGTTTCCGGGTCGGCCCGGTGCAGGAGCATCAGCTTGCGGTTTTCGGGTAGTTCGCCCAGGAGGTCAGCGGCGTCATCGCTGTCGAGGACTTCGAGCAGCGTGGCAATGTGCGCGTCGCCCAAACGCGCGAGCAGGGCCGCGCGGGCTGATTCGCCGACGTTGCTTATGACCTCGGCCGCGCGGTCATCATCGATTACCGAGAATACTGCCAGGCGCTCGTTATCGTCATCGAGCTGGTCGAGGATCTCGGCTATGTCGGCGGGGTGAAGGCGGGCGGTTTCCTGGCGCAGCACCAGGTCATCGGCCCGCGCTACCGCTGCAAACACACGTTCGTGTGCTTCGCGCTCCTGCTCGACGGTGTCGCTCATTTCCGCTTTCCCTTGTCTCCGCGCCTCGCCCTGGCCAACAGGAGAGCCTCCTTGCCCGGGTTGTCGCCGTAGGTATAGCGCAGAACCTCCTGCAAGTGATAGTCGCCAGCGGGCGGCAGGGAATTCTCGTTTACCAGCAGCCAGGTGTCCTGTTCATCGAACAAGGGCAGGTGTTCGTCCACGCGGTATACGTTGCGACCGGCGTAGAAGACGGCCCCGTAGTCAACGCCGCGGTAGAAAAACATTGGAGCGTCTTTTTCGGGAAGCTGCACGTTGACCCTCGACATAAAATCGCGCAGGCCCTGCTCTCGTCCGAGCTGGCGTTGAAACACCAGCGGCAGCATGAGTTGCGACACGGCGACGGCCGAAGCAAGCAGCAGCGCCGACGCGACCGGCTTGCGCCGGGCAAGGGCTGCCACCGCGCCGCTCGCGCTCAGCAGCACAGTGCCCGACCAGGCAACGCAGGCCACGGGATTGGCCACGATGGTGTCGCGGATGACCGGCAGGTTGGCGGCGTCGCTGCGACTGAGCAGCGGGTCCAGCCAGGCGGTGACATCGACTCCGAGTGTTTGCGCGACCACCACGATCAGTGGCAGCGCCAGCACGGCGGCCACCAGGCTCACCAGCCAGGAGAGCATGCGCGAGGGCCGCGCGTCGGACTCGCCCTCGCCGGTGGTCGCCATCGATGCCCACCAGGCGCCGTAGAGCATGGCCAGCGCGGGATAAAGGCTGAGCAGGTAGACACCTCTTTTTGATCCGGCCAGCGAGTAGATGAGCAGCGTGACTGCAAACCAGCACAGCAACAGGGTGGTGGCCTGGTCGTGCTCTCCGCGGCGTGCGCGGGCCACGAGGCCGACCACCAGGCCGGGCGCGAACAGGCTCCACGGCGCAAAGCCACCAAGCAGGGCGGGCAGATAGTAGAGCGGGGAGTGTACGTGGCCCGCGCCCGACGCCTGGGCACTGACAAATCGCCGCAGGTTCTCCTTCAAGACGAGCTTTTCAAAAAAGGGCATCCCCCCTTCCCAGCTGGCTGCCAGGTACCAGGCCGCCGCCAGCGACAGGATCGCCAGGCCCTTGCCGGGGCGCAGCCGTCGCAGGTATTCGCGGTCGCCGCGCAGCAGCAGGAAGCAGGCAATAACGGCCACCGGGATCACCAGGCCTACCGGTCCCTTTGCCAGCACGGCCAGGGTCGCGCAGGCGTAGAAACCCAACGACAGCGGTCTGCGTTCACCCAGGTAGTCGCGCATGAAAAACAGCAGCGCGCCGGTCGTAGTCGCGGCCAGTACCATGTCCACGCGCGCGGTGGTTGCCGAGATAGTCCACTGCACGGTGGTGAGCAGCACCAGGGTCGAGAGGAAGGCGGCCAGTGGTCCGAAGAATCTGGCGGCGGCGGCGGCAACGGCGGCAGCGCAGGCTATCGACGCCGCGGCGGAGGGCAGGCGCGTTGTCCATTCCGAAACGAAACCCACGGCTAGGCTCACGAGCGCACCCAGCCAGTGAAACAGCGGTGGTTTCGACGGTATCTCGTGGCCGTTCCTCAGCGGCAGTATCCAGTCCCCGTTTTCTATGATGGCCTGCACGACGATGGCTTCGCGGGGTTCACCCTTGGTGTAAAAGGGGACCTGCGAAATCGGTACGACGTAGAGCAGCGAGGTCAGCGTCAGCAGCAGGGGCAGCAGCAGGAGCCAGCCCCGCTTGTGGCCCGCGGTGGGCGTTGCGGCTGTAGAGGCGGCAGTGGCTGGGCTGGTAGTGGCCAGCGTGGCTGGCGCCTGCGAAGCGCTTGGAACTGGTGAGGGCGGCGTCGACACGACGCGCAATACTAGCCTGCCCGCGTAGCTGTTTCACCAGCCGGGTGCCTGCTGCCGCGACCAGCAACGGGCTTGCGCTGGCGTGTAAGCCAGACCGGGGCTAAACTTTGTCCGTGGCCGAGCTGCAAACGAGACAACTGCCCAGGCTGGGATCCGACGAGGTGGCGGATCTACCGGGGCAGGGGCGCAGGGTGCTGCTGCTCTACAAGGACGGCTGTCCCACCTGCCGCGTCGCCCTGCCCCTGCTCGAGCAGATCTATCGCCGGGGTGAAGGCATTATCGACATCGTGGCCGTGTCCCAGGACAGCCTCGAGGAGACCGAGGACTTTGTTCGCGACAACAAGATAACCATGCCGGTGTACTTGGATAACCCCGGCTGGCCGCTGTCGACCGAGCTGGGCCTGGCCTCGGTGCCGGTACTGCTGCAGCTCGATGGAGAGTCGTTGGGGTCGGCGATCGAAGGTTTCAGCCGCGAGGCGTACCGGCGGGAGATGGAACTCATGGTCAGCGCCGCAGGGCTCGAATGGGATTGCGCCTATCTCTTCGACACCCCGGAGTTATCCGACTTCAAGCCCGGTTGAGGCAGCCGCCACCTGCAGGGGTAGTTATCCCTGTTCTCCACTGGCGGCCCGCTGATCGTCGCCATCGCGGCCGGGATAGTCAGCCGGTCTCGAGCAGTTCTTCGTCGGTCACTTCTGCTTCGCCGTCGTCGCTGCCGGCCCACACGATCTTGCGGTAGTCAAAGTTGCGGTTGCCCAGCAGGTCGGATTTTACCACTTCAAAGTAGGGTGACAGGTCGAAGTCCCGTGGTGTGACCAGGTTGGGGTCGCAGGCTGTGAAGACCCCGTCGCTGACGAGGTCGGGTTCTGCCCGGCCGAACCACTTCTTTCGTGGCTTGCCGGTGTCTACCTGTACGCGTCCGGAAACCCGCGGCGAGGTCACCAGTGGTTGTACCGGGTAACGTACCTTTTGAAAGGCAGCGGTTATCTGCGCCGAGCAAATTACTTCCTTGGACAGGGTACCCGCGTGCTCGAGCATGCTGTGCCGGAAGCGCTTGGGGACAAGGGTCACCGGAAAGAAGTACCGAAGCAGGTCGAATATCTGCTCGATGTTGTACTTCGAGCCTATCTGGTCGATGACAGTGGCGAGCACCGTATTGAGGTCCCCAGGTCGCAGCTTGAAGGGGCGGCAGATTCTCACGTTGTGGTTGCGGTATTTTGACAGCGGAGCAGGGGCGACGCCGGTCTCGACAGTGGCCTCGACGAGTAGTGTCGAGGCTTCGTCGCCGTACAAGCGGTGAAGCTCATCGGCCTGGGGCCCACCTCGCTTGAGCAGCGCGTCGCCGACGTAGAGCGCCGAGTGCGACCACGAACTCTGCGTCAGGTACTTGATAACTTCGCTTATGCGCTGGCTTCCGTCCACCAGCAGGACGTCACCGGGCTGTATGACATCGCGCAGGCGACCCATGTCACTGGGCAGCAGTTGCCGGTAACCCATGCGTTCCCTGACAAGGATGGTCGTCAGTCGGCGGATAATGAACTGTTTCAGGCGCTGGTACATGTGCTCGCGGACCTGTCCGCAGTCTTACATTCTAGCGCCCGAAAGGCCCGCTGGGAATGCGTTTTCGCCTGCCGGGTTAAATTTTCCCCTACCGGGTGTCGGCTTTTGCCGCTTAGCCGGTCTGCGGCGCCGGCGGCGCTGCGCGTCAATGGCACCCCCTTGCGGGGGTCAGCCCGCGAACAACTGTTGAACTACCACGCCCACCGAGATGGTGGCAAACACGATGTAGAACAGGCTCACGCCCGACATGGCCAGTCGCGCGGTCATCGAGGGCCGGCACAACTCGGGTAATTCACGGATGTTGCTCCACAGCAGCAGGGGGCAGTAGACTGCCATGGCTATGCCGCCGAAGAAGCCGGCCGAGAGCAGGAAGACAAACGGGGGCAGCGCTCCCCATGTCCAGGTGAGCGCGGTGCCCACCACCATCCAACCCAGGGCTATGCCCCGGTACCATTCCTTGAGGCTCCAGCGGCGGCTCCAACGGTAGTTATTGCGCAGCAGGTCTGCGCAGCTGCGAGCCACGCCGTCGAGCAAGGTGAGCTGGGTGGTGAACAGGCAGGCGATACCTATGACCATGAAGAGGATTTTTCCTCCCGGCCCCCACACCGTGTCCAACAGCACCGCCTCTTCGTAGAGCAAGGCCTCGTTGGACGGGACGATGCCGGCCGGGTGCAGCACCGCCAGTGCGGCAAAGATAAACAACAGTATCGTCACGAGGTTGGTGAGCCAGAAAAAGATCACCTGGTCACGGGCCATATGTTTGAACCAGCGGCTCCAGCGGTCGGCGTTTACGCTGTTATCGTCGGGGATCCAGGCTTCGTTTGATTCGCCCGAATCGGCCAGGCGCCCGCACATTCCCCAGCCCTTGTCGCGTAGGTAATAGGAGAACAACAGGTTGGCGGTTCCCCCGGCGCCGGCAAAGACGACGGCTGACAGCAGTTGGTAGAGCGGCATGTCGGGTGGCTTTACGCCTACCGAGGCTATGCCGCGGGCGAGCTCAGCGACGGTCTCGCCGTTGCCCAGCCTGGCCACTATCACCAGCAGGCCCAGCAGCATGAAGACGACCAGGGCGGTGACGATTTTTTCCATCCACCCGTAGACGTTGCGCGGCCCGAACATGACCAGCGCCACGATGGCGAAGGTGAGCGCCGTCCAGACCCAGGGATCGCCGGGGCCATCGAGCCCGACCACGAGCACCTTGACGGCGCCTGCGCAGGTGCGCGCCCAGCCGGGCAGTATCCACGACACGACGTTGAGCAGCAGGAACACCGGCACCCAGCCGCGCCCCCGGCGGGCCAGGGCCCCGTAGGCGCTTTCGCCCGTGGCCAGGGTGTAGCGGCCTACCTCCAGGTTGATGATCAGTTGCAGGCTCACGCCGAGCACGGCGGCCCATGCCACCGTGGCGCCGAAGCGGGCCGTGGTAACGGGCCAGATGACCAGCTCGCCCGCGCCAATGGCCAGGCCGACGAGCATGACGCCGGGGCCGAGCAGGCGGATGAAGCCACGCGGCTTGTCCGGGAGCAGGGCGGGGCGTAGAGGGGGAGGCGAAACCGACATGGGCTGAGTCGAATCCGCTGCTTTGCTCTTCAGAGTATGCCGCGGTCGAGCAGGTACTCGGCTGTGAGCAGGGCTCCCTTGGCCGCGCCCATCTTGGTGTTGTGTGACACCAGCATGTAGCGCAGACCGTGCCGGTACAGCGGCTCTTCGCGGATTCGGCCCACCGAGGTGGTCATACCGTCACCGGCGTCGCGGTCGAGCCTGGGCTGGGGCCTGAAAGGGTCGTCGTGCACGTATATCAGCGTTTCGGGCATCGAAGGTAGCTGGAGCCGCGCCGCCCGCTTGCCCGCCGTGCGCAGAACCGCGGCTGCCTGGGCAGGTGTCGCAGGACGTTCGAGTTCCAGCGATACGGCCTCGGTGTGGCCTTCGAGCACTGCCGCCCGCGTACAGGTGCACGACACCTTCACCGACGATTCCACGAGCTTGCCGGCGACGACCTTGCCCAGCAGCTTGCGGGCCTCGGCCGTAACTTTTTCTTCTTCCGAGGGAATGTAAGGAATGACGTTGTCTATAACGTCCAGCGCGGCTACTCCCGGCGACCGGCCGGCCCCCGAAATGCCCTGCATGGAAACCATCGATACTTTTTTGACCCCGAAGCGTTCGTCCAGCGGCTTCAGGGTTATGGCCAGGCCAGTAACGGTGCAGTTAGGCTGGGGCAGGATGAATCCTTTCCAGCCACGGTTCTTCTGTTGGCGGCGTAGCAAGGTGGCCTGTTGCAGGCTGACGCCGGGCAGCAACAGCGGCACGTCGTCTTCGTAGCGAAAGGCGGAGGCGGTGCTCACCACTGGGGTGGTCTGCGCGTACATCGGTTCGAGGTCGGCGGCGACGTCGGATTCCACCGCCGAGAACACGAGGTCGACGTTGTCCAGTTTCAGGTCTTCCCCGTTCTCCACGGTCATGCCGAGCACAGATTCGGGGGGACTGCCGCCAGCCCACCAGCGCAGTGAACCACTGGCTTCATCACGCAGGGCGTCACCGTATTTTTTCCCGGCCGAACGGGGGGAAGCCCCCAGCCGCGCTATCCTGAACCAGGGGTGCTCGGCCAGGGCCGCGACGAATTGCTGCCCCGCAATACCCGTGGCTCCAACAATGGCTACCTTCATTTTTCTCATGCCTGTCTCACTCGTAAGTGGTAGAGTTTACGTGTGCCTGCAGGGGATTGAAACCAGTTGCGCCATGCATGGGCAACCCCCGTTGTTTGAACGATCTTGGAGTGGTCTGGGCACATGCGCTGTGTCCGAAAGGGAGGGAGAACTTGCCCGCTACGGCCGCCGAGGCTACTGTCATTGTGTATGGCACGTTCCTCCGCTCGCAAGAAAACCCAACGCATCGCATCGGTGCACGAGTTTATGGCCCCCTTCGTCCGACGCGTACTCGGCTGGAGAGTAGGACCCAGGGGAATACTCACGGCCAGGTGTTCGGTGGCGGGAGTCATCACGGTGGTGCATCGCTTTCGCGATGGGTGCAATGGCGACATCGTCGATCACCGCATTGCCCAGTTGAGGCCGGAGAAAGAAAGCGGCTACAAGCTCTTCTGGAAAAAGGGCAACGGGCGTTGGGCGGCTTACTACGACGATCGCGGAGACGCGGTCGAGGGTTCGCTTGCCGACTGCGTCGGCGAGATCTCTCGCGACCCCTTCGGCTGCTACTGGAATTCCTGACCTCCCCCGTTACAGTCAGTCGCTGTAAAATGACCTCTCCTTTCTACGCGCCTCTGCGTTTTCTTTCGTGTTGCCTGTTGATCGCTACCCTCCTGCCGGGCTGCGCAGATCAACGACGGGTACCGCGAATAGAGCCCGTGCTGCGGGGTTGGGAGCAGGCCCACGAACCGGTAGATCTGCTGCTGCACGCGTTTAACACCGGCACCATGCGTAGCCTGCCCGGCGCCATGGCCAGGGGCGGAAGTTGGCAGGAGGCCAGTGAAATCCCTGTCCCTGCCTTCGTGGTCGAGCACGAGAGCAAGGGCCTGCTGGTGTTCGACACCGGTTACTCACCTGCAGTAAGGGAACGCCCGGAGCAGTACCTGGGCCCACTGCTGGCGGCGCTCGATCTCTGTCATACCGAGCCCGGGCAGTCCTTGCCCGAGCAGATGGTGGCGGCGGGGCTGGACCCCGCTGACGTCGGCTACGTGGCGGTCTCGCACTTGCATTTTGACCACGCGGGAAGCGTGGAGGCCTTTGCCGGGGCCACCCTGCTGTTGCCGCGCCGCGAGGAAGAGGGCGCGTGGGGTGCCCGCTGGTTCGAGGATTTTTTCTTCGAGCAGGACTGGGACGACATTGAGCGGCGCACGGTTATCGACTACGCGGCCACCGAACCCTGGGCAACTTTTGACGGGCACTACGACGTATTCGGCGACGGCAGTGCCGTGCTCGTAGACCTGCATGGCCACACCGCGGGCACGCAGGGACTGGTACTGAGGGGCCGCGGCGGGGTGATACTGCTCACCGGCGATGCAGCTTACACCGAGGCCAGCTGGCGCTACGTGGCACAGCCGGCCTTTGCCCAGGACATGGACGACTGGTGGCAACAGGCCTGGCGCATAAATCGTTTCGTGGGCTTGCTCGAAGACGAGGGCGGTGTGCTGGTGGTCCCGGGCCACGATCTCAGGTCGGTGCGGGAGGCCGACCGCGCCGACCTGCGCTACCACGAGTTCGTGACCGTGCCAGCCGTTCAGGCCGGCGCCGACTGATGTTTTACCCGATGTCGGTACACGTTGGCCGTACTTGGTATACTCGTTGGGGGCAGGGGGGCGTCGGTGTACCGGGAAAATAAAATCATAGTGGTCATGCCCGCGTACAACGCGGAGACTACATTGCGTCGCACCTGGGAAGAGGTCATGGCCCAGGGCGTGGTTGACCGGGTGATCGTGGTCGACGACGGCAGCGCCGACCAGACCGCTGCCATAGCGCGGACGTTTCCCGATACGACCGTGCTCAGGCACGACAACAATCTCGGCTACGGAGCCAACCAGAAAAGTTGCTATCGTCTCGCCCTTGAAGAAGGCGCCGACATAGTCGTGATGGTACACCCCGACTACCAGTACACGCCCAGGTTGATTCCCGCGATGGTAGCGGTGATAGGCAGCGGTCTGCATCCCTGCGCCATGGGTTCGCGCGTGCTCGGTGGCTACGCGCTCAAGGGGGGCATGCCGCTGTGGCGGTACATTGCCAATCGCTTTCTCACGGCGGTCGGCAACTTGCTGATGGGGTCAAAACTGTCCGAGCTGCACAGCGGCTACCGCGCCTTCTCCAGGAAACTGCTCGAGGAGTTGCCGCTGGACGCCAATTCCGACGATTTTGTTTTTGACAACCAGATGTTGGCCCAGGTCATGTGGTTCGGATACACGGTGGCCGAGATCAGCTGCCCTACCAGCTACTGCAACGAAGCGTCGTCCATTAATTTTCGCCGCAGCGTGGTGTACGGTCTGGGCTGCCTGCGCACGGGCGTGCAATTCAGGTTGGCGCGCGCCGGGCTGCTGAGCTCGCCGCTGTTTCCGCCCGCCTGAACTGACTTCTTCGGGCCGGTTTCCCCGGGCGGTACAAACTGGCCGCCAGCGGTTACAGGCCGTGGTTGTTGCAGTCTTCGAGCAGCACGTCCATGGCCATGGCCCTGAACCTGCCCCAGTTTGACCAGGACGGGACGATGTCTCGCAGCTTGCTGGCGTAGTCGGGCAGCTCGGCCGGCTTGGCCTCCACCCACTCGGTTATTTTCTCGCCGGGGTCGTTGCTCTGTAGCACACCCGAGGTTTCGCGGGTGAAAAACAGGTAGGTACAGAACCTCGACACGCGCTTGCTGTCGCTGTAACGAATGGCGGCCACGAAGCGGGCCACGTCTACCTCGAGGTTGGTCTCCTCCCATATTTCTCGCAGCAGTGCGTCTTCTATCGCCTCGCCTTTCTGTATACCGCCGGTGGGAAGGCGCATGACCGAGCCAGGGTAGCTGGCCTTGGTCTGCAGCAGGAAGCCCCCGCTGGGCCGTAGGATGGCCATGCAGACTTCGCCGTGGCGTCGCCGCGAAACCGGCGGAAAATCCAGCGAAGGCAGCTCGAGGGTAAGCTGCCTGGGTGCACCGTACTTACTGGAGAGATGTTCGAGTTGCTTGTCCACGCTGCTACAGAGCTCTCCCGCGAGCCGTGACACGAATGATACACGAGCGCAGGCGCCGGGGTAAGACTCGTGGTCGTTTTTCAGAAACGCCAACAGGCCGACGCAGGTTTCAGATTGCGGCTACGTCTTCAAAACGGCCGCTGGACACCGAGCGGTAGCAGGCCTCGGCCACGGCCACCGCGGCCAGCCCGTCACGGTAACTGGCGGCGGCCGAGGCGTCCTGCTTGCCCCCCACGCCGGCGGCAAAGGCCTCGAGTATGGCGGGCACGGTCATCACCGGCGCGTCTGGCGTGAGCTCGCTCGGGCCATCGGGGCCCAGAAAGTGGAGCGTGCCCAGCACGTGATCGCCCACTAGTTGGCCGTGCTCGCCGGATATTTCGATCAGGCCGTTGCGACTGTTGCTGCTTCGCGAACAGTTGACCTGGGCCAGGGTTCTGCCGTTTGAGAGCTGCAGCGAGGCGACGAAGTTGTCCTCGGTGTCGGTGGTCACTGCGCTGCGCATTGAGCAGGCTACCGAGGATACCTCGAGGCCGGTGAACCAGCGCAGGAGGTCGAAGCAGTGAACACCGGTGTGCATGATGTTGCCGCCGCCCGATCTCGCCGGATCATCGAGCCAATCGAGTTGCAGCTGCGGCGGAAAACGCTGGCTGAAGGTGAGCGTGTCGAGGCGGCCCACCTTGTCGATCGCTTCGCGCATTGCCCGGCACACTGAGTTGAAGCGCAGCGTGTGGCCGGCCAGGCAGTGGAGGTCCGCTGATTCGATGCTCGCCAGCATGCGACGGCCGTCGTCCAGCGTAGGGGACACGGGCTTTTCTACTAGCAGTGGTTTCCCCAGTTCGGCCACGCGCGTGACCAGGTCGGGTAACAACGAGGGCACCGTGACAAGCACCACCGCTTCGACGTCGCTACTTTCTATCAGCTCCTGCGCATCATCGGTCCAGCGGCAATCGTATTCGCGGGCCAACGACTGGCCGGCTGCCGCGTTGCGTCGGCACACCACGGTGAGATCGAGATTCGCCACGTCTTGCGCCGCGTGGCGCGCGTAGCGGCTGCCGTGGCGGCCCAGTCCGATGATTCCAAGCTTGGTGGGCTGCATGGGTGGTCAGGCCCGGCGCTTGATCCAGTCGGCCACGGCGCTGCCTATTTCTTCGCCCGAGTCTTCCTGCACGAAGTGCGAGCCCTTGACGGTGACTTCTTCCTGGTTATTCCAGCCGCGGCAGAAATCGCGTGCCGCACCGACCAGGATGGCCCCCGGCTCGGCGTTGACGAAGAGCTTGGGGATGTCGCAAGTGGTGAGCCACTGGCCGTAGTTGGCGGCGATTTCGACCACGTCGGCGGGTTCGCCCGCCAGCGGAATCTGTCGTGGCCAGGTCAGAGTTGGCCTTCGGCTTTCACCCGCCTGGGCAAAAGGTCGACGGTATTCGGCCATTTCTTCATCGCTGAGGTCGCGCAGTATGGAGCCGGGCAGCACCTGCTCAACGAAGACGTTTTGTTCGAGGACCATGTCTTCGCCCGCTTCCGAGCGGAAGCCCTGGAAGACGCCGCGGGCCGCGTCGGGCCACTCGTCCCAGGTGAGAGGCATTACTATGGCTTCCATGTAGGCGATGCCCTTCACCGCTTCGGGGTGGCGGCGGGCCCAGTCAAAACCCAGAGCCGAACCCCAGTCGTGGACCACCAGCGTCACGTTCTCGGTCACGCCCAGGGTCTCGAGTAATGCATCGAGGTATTCGCGGTGCTCCACGAAGGTGTAGTGGTCGGGTCCGCTCTCGGGCAGCTTGTCGGAGTCGCCCATGCCTACGAGGTCGGGCGCTATCAAGCGACCGAGTCCCTCGAGCGGAGGCATGACGTCACGCCACAGGTAAGAAGACGTCGGGTTGCCGTGCAGCAGCACTATGGGGTCGCCCTCGCCCTGCTCCACGTGGGCCATGGTCAGGCCGTTGATTTCGGTGAAGGTCTTGCGTTGTTTCCAATTTGTCATGTCAGTTTCCTGAGAAGCTTGGTCGTTTCTTGTTGACGAAGGCATCCACGCCCGCGCGAAAGTCGGCCGTGCGGCCCGAGTCGGCGATGGCCCTCGCCTCCAGCTCCATCTGTGTCTCGAGCGATTCCTGCAGTCCTGACAGCAGCAGTGCCCTGCTGCGGCCGTAGGCCAGGGTGGGTCCGGCAGCAAGTTTTGCAGCGAGCTTGTCGGCTTCCTGCGCGAGTTCTTCGTCGTCGACCACGCGTGTGACCAATCCCCAGTCGAGCGCCTCGTCGGCCGACAGCACACGGTTGGTGAGCACCAGCTCCTGGGCCCGTCGCAGGCCGACCAGGCGGCTCAAGAAGTAGGTGGAGCTGCCATCCGGTGTTAGGCCGACGCCTGTGTAGGCCATGGTGAAGCGTGCCGAGCGCGCGGCCACGACGAGGTCGGACAGCCCGGCCAGGGCCAGGCCGGCACCGGCCGCCACGCCGTTGACCGCGGTAACCACCGGGGCGTCGCCTCGTAGCAGTCGCGACCAGGCCGAGTGCATGAAGCCGGTCATCTCCTTGAGCAGGGCAGGGGCCTTGTCGCCTGCCGACGCGAAGGCGGCCACGTCTCCGCCCGCGCAGAAGGCCTTGCCCGTGCCGCTTATGAGCACGCACCTCGCGGCGGGGTCTTCGTCTATGCGTATGGCTACGTCTGACAGTTCGCGGCAGGTTGGCAGGTCAAGCGAGTTCATCGCTTCGGGGCGGTCGAGCGTCAGCCGCGCGATTCCCTCTGAGACCTGGTAGTTGATGTTCTGGTAGCTGTTGGCTTCGTTGGACAAGGTAGTTTACCCCGTCGCGACGAATCCCACGCCTGCCAGCCTGAGTCAAAGTAGACGCGTTTGAGCCGGAAGCCTCTACGCTACTCGGCCGTAAGCACAGTGACGTCCGTGGCGCTGTCGAGGCCGGTGCGCACCAGGCGAGCAGCCGAAACCCCACCGTGGATCTGCATCTCAAAGAACGCCAGCGTCGCCGCGCGCGTGAGTTCGTGCTGGCGGTCAAAAAACATGTGCGTGGGCGGGGGCAGAGGGCAGATCGGCTCGCAGGCCGATCCCGTGGTGTCTATCCCGGCGGCGGCACCGCCGAGAAAGCTTGGGTCGAAGCTACCACTGGCCGGCAGGGGTCTCGGGTCACCGGGTTGGAGAAAAAAGCCGGTGCAGATTCCCTCGTCGCCGTTTTCTTCGGGGCCGAAGGTGAGCCTGTCGGAGAAGCTCATGTGGGTGCCGCCGTCCAGGGTCACCAGGAACTTGCTCGGGTCGGCCAGCGTGTAGGGCACGGCCTGGTTGCTGTTGTAGGGCGTGATCAGGTCCGCGTCGCCGCCCAGTATCATCAGCGGTGCACTGCCGCCGTCGTAAAAGGTCTCGGCAAACACGCAGGCAAGGGGAGCGAGCGCCACCACGGCGTCTATGCGCGGGTCTACGAGATCCACGTGGTAGCCCGACAGCAGTACGGTGGCTCCGCCCAGCGAGTGACCGGTTGCACCCACGCGGCTGGTGTCTATCGCCCCGTAGAAGAAATCAACGGGGTCGGCGTTCATGGCCTCGAGGCTGTCGAGCAAGAAGGAGAGGTCCAGCGCCTGGTTAGCCAGGTCGAGAAGCGTCGAACCACCGGGGGCAAACAACCACGACAGCGGAAAGTTGGGGGCTATTACTATGTAGCCACGGCTGGCCAGGTGGCGGGTGAGGCCGGCCGAATCGGTGTTGACTCCACCGAAACCGTGCGCGCGCACCACCACCGGCCACGGAGTACCGGAGGTCTGCAGGGGGGCGTTCACAAACTGCCCGAACACCGGCGAGATTGTGGACGGGTACCAGATCTCTACTTCCAGGCTGCGTTCGGCGGCACCGGGGAAAATACCGTTGGCGGGCACCGTCCTGCTGCTGTCTACCAGGGTGAGTGACTTGTTGCCCACGCCGTATTCACGCAGCTCGGCGAAGTCTTCTACGCCGAGGTCGGCCAGGTCAGCTTCGATCTCAATGTAGGCGTCGTCAACGTGGGCCGACACGGCGGCGGTGTCTCCCGTTGAAGGGCACTGGCCGCCGGCCTTGGTTTCGGCTTTCTGGAAACTGGCCGCGAACTTGGAGTCACACTTGGTAAAGTCGGGCGCGGCACCCTTGGCTTCGGCCTTGGACTGGGCCTTGAGAACGCAAGACAGCTGTTTACCGGAAGCCTTGAGCTTGGCCGCACGGCACTTTGATGCGGTCTTGGTCGAGTCGCCGTTTCCGACCAACTCGAGCGTAACCTGCGAAGCGACCAACTCGAGCCTGGGCTCCACCGCGGCCACGGTGCCACCCGCGCGGCACTGCTCCTTGGTTTCGACCTTGGCAAAAGCTGAGGCCAGCTTGCTCGCACACTTGGCCACATCGGCGGCGGTGCCTTTGGTCTCGGCCTTGGCCTCGGCCTTGAGCCTGCACAGACCGGCCTTACCGGCCTGCTTGAGCTTGTTAATTTTGCACTTGGTCTCAGAGTCCGGCGCCGCAAAGGCGGCGGGTGCGGCGGCCAGGGCAACAAAAATAAAAAGGCCCAGAAGGGCTGCGGCGTTCTTGGGGTGGACGGTCTTCATGCGGTACAAGCTCCCGGGTTACCTGCGAGGGCAGGGCCACTGCAGACTATAGAAAGGATGAGGGTGTTTTGTCCAGTGATTTAGCGCGCGACCCCCCCTTATGGGGGTTTGCAATCGTGGATCTGTGAACTTATTCGTCCCAGGTGACCGCTACGGCAACCACAGGGGCGACTATCGAGCCGCTGACCACAAGGCGCATGCCCCATGTCCTTAAGCGTTTGCGCGACGCCTACGTGGGTTGGGACGCTCCGGTGGTCACGCTCATAGCCGAGACCACGCGCGACCCTTACCGCGTACTGGCTTCCTGCATCCTGAGCTTGCGCACCCAGGACGGAGTCACATCGGAGGCCAGTCGGCGACTGTTCGCGTTGGCCCCCGACATAGAAAGTCTCGCTCGGGCCGACCCGGCGGTGGTGCGTGAGGCGATCTACCCGGTTGGGTTCTACAAGACCAAGGCCCCGCAACTGGTAGAGATGTGCCGACGGATAGTCGAGGATCACGGCGGCCGCGTGCCCGACGACATCGACACGCTGCTCACCTTCAAGGGCGTGGGCCGCAAGACGGCCAACCTGGTTCTGACCTCGGGTTACGGCAAGCCGGCCATGTGCGTGGACACCCACGTGCACCGCATCTCGAATATCTGGGGCTACGTGTCAACGCGCACGCCCGAGAAGACCGAGATGGCGCTGCGGGCAAAACTACCCCGGCGTTACTGGCACGAGTACAACGACCTGCTCGTGGCTTTCGGCCAGACCGTGTGTCGACCGATTTCGCCAAAATGCAGCGAGTGCCCAGTGGCCAGGTTTTGTCCGCGCCTGGGTGTGGGCAAGAGTCGCTGAGACGCTCACGCGCGGGTAACGCGGCGGTACACGCGCGGCAGCTCGCCGGGCAGCGATCTTATGTCGTCTATGACCGAGTAGCGCGCGCCGGGGCACATGTCGCGCAGGTAGTCGTGTCCCGAGGGGTCTATGGTTATGCAGAAGCTGCCCACGCCCGAGCGCTCCAGCTCCTGCAGGGCCATGGCCGTGTCGCGTATGCCGTAGGTGTTTGAGCGTCGGTCTTCGCCGTAGTCGCTGTCCTGCGGAAACCCGTCGCTGAGAAGTATCAGGTGGCGGGAGCGCGCGCTCACGCGGGCCAGCTTGTCGGCCGAGTGTCTCAGCGCGGTGCCCATGCGCGTTGAGCGACGGGGCTGGATGGCGCCTATGCGACCCTTCACCATGGGCCCCATGGTCTCGACGAAAGACTTGACCTGGTAGTACTCCACGTTGTGTCGGCCGTTACCCGAAAATCCGTAGATGGCCCAGGAGTCGCCGATGTCGCCGAGCACCTCGGAAAGCACCACCAGGGTTTCCTTGATGAGGTCTATGACCAGGCGTGGCTCGCCCTCGCTGTCGGCCAGGGGTTCATCGGTAGACGCACTCATGTCGACCAGGAACAAGGTTGCCACGTCGCGTTCTTCGCGGCGACGGGAGATATAGAAGCGATCAGTGGGCGACCTACGCGACTTAAGCTCGGCCCGGGCGTCGACCAGGGCGTTGAGGTCGAAGTCGTGGCCGTCTTCCATGCCGCGTACCTTGCGGTACTGCTCGGGTTTCATGCGATTGAATTCCTGCCGCACCTGCGAGAGCAGCTCGCCCGAGCGGCCGATGACCTCGAGATAGTAGTGGCCGCCGTCGCCCTCGATGCTGGTCTCCTGCAGGCTACACCACTGGCGGCGGTAGTCCGACACCTGGTAGTCCCACTCGTCGTAGAGATAACTGTCGGTGTGCACCTGTTCGCGTAGCCAGTCACGCACGGCGGCCGTGTCGCCGCGATTCATCATGGCACGCAGTTCGCGCAGCGAATCCGAGGGGAGCTTCCCCAGCAGGTCCGTGATGTAGAGTCCCAGCCCCGGTTGCTCGCTACCGTGCGACTCGGAAAGCTTTAGAGAATCGGCTTGCTCGAGCAGGCGGCGGATTTCGTCAGTGCTCAGTGCCGTACCGGGAGCCTCGTCGTCACCGTCGGTATCGGACAGTTGCAGCTCGCGCTCACCCAGGTCCAGGGATTCACCGTCGTCGGGGCCGGCCTTGGCCTTGTCGTCACCCGCCGCGCCGGGCATGGGGCGAGCGGGGTCCTCGCCCATGTCGCCGGGGTCGAGAATAGTCGCCCCGCCCAGCTCGATGAAGTTGTCTGGGTCGTCGGGGTCCTCGGCCCTCGAGTCGGCCAGGGCGAGCAATGGGTAGAGGGCGGCAAACAGCGTCGCGCTGTCATACACGCTCGCTTCGGGATGGCGGAGTCGCCGTAGCGGTTCGGCCAGGGTCGCGGCCGAGCGGGACAGTCGCGGCTCCAGGTCTCCGCGTTTAAACCCGCCCACGGTGAGATGAAACAGCGCTTCGAGCAGCAGGTCGGCCGGGCGATCGGCCGCCTGCGGCGGTGGGTTATTGGCGTAGTGGGCGCCCAGCCGTTGCATGTCGATGGCCAGGCCGGGAAACTCGCGGCTCAGGCAGGCGTCTATTCTCGCCCCGTCGAGCAACACAAACAGGCCGTGTGCGAGCAGCGGGTTGGGGTAGGACTCGAGCAGGGCCGCGAGGCCCGTCGACTCGTCGGCCGGCTTGTTTTCACGACCTGCAAGGGTGGGCGGCGACCAGCCCAGGCTCTTGAAGTGATCGATGTTGAAGTCAAAACTGCCGTACTCCCAGCGGCCGGCCACGTGGGCAACGGTGAGCTTGTACATGAGCAGGTTATCTTCGCTGCTCGAGAAGAGGCTCACCTTTTCGGGAAGGCGCAGGCTTGTTTCATCGCCCGGCGACAAGGGCGGTCTCAGCCAGGTGCCGGTCGACGCAACGAGTTGAAAATGTCGGCGCGACATCATGCGCAGGTAGCGTTGCATGAGGCCTTCTATCTCTTCGAACTGGATGCTCGCGCTGTGCTCGACGAGCAGCTTGTGGGCTGTCCTGGTGTGTATGGCCAGGTGGGCGAGTAGTGCCGCCTGGCCGCGGTCGGCCAGCTCGCCCGCTTGCTCGAGCCACAATTCGACGCCCTCGCGCCCACCCTCGTCAAGCGCCCGGTGCATGGATCTGAGGTAGGTGGGCAGCGCCGCGGGCAGCAGGCGTGCCACTGCGGGTGCGCGCGACAACAAGAACAAGGCGTCCTCCTGGTCGAGGTCGTGCAAGGTGGCCGACAGCAGGCGCAGCGCGTCGGCCAGTCCGTCGGCCGCTGTTGCCGCCTTAAGCGTTTCTTCGACGGCTTCGAACAGTGCACGGCGACAGTCTGGGGTAAGTGATTTCAGGGCTGCCGGCAATGCGCTTACCAGTTCGCGCGCCGCGAGAGCGTCACCTGCGGACAGGTCAGCGCAGAGCTTGAGACAGCGCTCCTGCTCCGAGGCTTCGAGGCAGGCGAGTTCATTGGCGAGTCGCGGCGGCCAGGGGGGAGCCTTGCGGCGGCCGGGTTGGCGGGCCGACACGCAGCGACTCCAGTGGTCCACCGACCCCGGGGCGAGCACGTCCAGCAGGCCGGGCATCGTTTCCACCAGCGCTCGGCCGGCCATTTCCTCTCGCCAACCGCCGTCTACGAGCAGCTCGAGGGTAGCGTCGCGCCAGGCGAGCAGGGCGGTGGGGTTTACCGTGCCGCTTTCCAGCGCCGGCGTGGTCGCCTCGGCAAAGTCGCTGCCCAGTCGACGCGAGCGATCCAGCAGTGAGGCGCAGCAGGTCAGCCACTGCGCGGGTTCGACCGGCGAGCCTTCGCGGTAGAGAAAACGGCTGGCCTCGAACCACGCGGACGCTACGTCGCGCTGCTTGAGGTCCTGCCCGAGAAGGGTGATGGTGTCGGCCAGCCAGTCGAGGAGGCGCGCGGGAGAGTCACGGGCTACCGCGGCAGCCGCGACCAGGAAGGAGTGCGCCAGAGTGACCGAGCGAAGCGCCAGCAGGTCGCCGGTGGCCAACAGTTTTTCACGGTCGGTGGGTGGGAGTGAAGCCACCGTCTCGAGCGCGGCTTCGCCCTCACTGTCGTCGGCCAGGTGACGGCTCGACAACCACTTTCGTTCGTCGCTCACTGCGTCAGTCGGGCGGGAAAATAGACGACACCAGTTCGGCCACGGCTTCCTGCGTGGCCGGGTCGTCGCTGAGGGCCCGTATCATGGTCGCCTCGCAGGCCCGCTGCCGGGTGGTGCCGTGGTTGATCAGCTGGGCGGCGTAGAGAAGGAGGCGCGTGCTCACGCCTTCTTCGAGTCCACCCGACTTGAGTTCGCGCACGCGCTCGCCGAGGTGGGCAAGGTCCATGGCTGTTTCGAGATCAACGCCGCTTTCGTGGGCGATGATTTCTGCCTCGCGGTCTCGCGGCGGGTAGCCAAACTCAAGCGTCACGAAGCGCTGTCGAGTGGACGGCTTGAGATCCTTGAGCACCGATTGGTAGCCGGGGTTATACGACACCACGAGCATGAACTGGGGATGGGCCTGGGCAATCTCGGCGCGCTTGTCGATGGGCAGTATGCGCCGGTGGTCGGTGAGCGGGTGGATGAGCACCATGGTGTCCTTGCGAGCCTCGACCAGCTCGTCGAGGTAACACACACAGCCACTGCGCACCGCGCGCGTGAGCGGGCCGTCCATCCACACGGTTTCGTCGCCACGGATGAGGTAGCGGCCTACGAGGTCGCTGCCGGTCAAGTCCTCGTTGCAGGCAACGGTTATGAGCGGCAGGGGCCGGTCGTCGCTGGCCTTGACGAGTTTCCAAGCCATGTACTCCACGAAGCGGGTCTTGCCGCAGCCCGTGGGCCCTTTCAGAAGTATGGGCAACTGCAGCTTGAAGGCGGCCTCGAAGATCTCGACCTCGTCGTTTATGGGCAGGTACCATGGGGCGTTTTCGTCGTGCTCTTTACCGCTCACGGCAGGTCCTCTGGCTGGTCGAAGGCGCCAACCAACTCGACGCCGTCCAACTTGTCCATGGTGAGGCCGCTCTCGCTGTCGACCAGCGCTATGTTGATCGCGTCGTTGAGGGAGTTCTTTTCGGCCAGTGAGGCCAGGGATTCGTTGATGCGTGACTTGAAAAGATTGCGTACCACCGGTGGCATTTGGTCCATGGGGAAATTATTCAGCTTCACCTCGGCCAACGAATCAGAACTCCAGGTGATGGCGACCACCCGCGGGCCCACTATGCGGTGGTCGAGCAGTAGTCGGTCGGCGCCACGCTGGAAATCGCTGGTGGCATTACTCTCGGCTTTGTCACTGCCGCCGGCCGTTGCCGCAGCGTCGCCGCCACCCGTGCGGTCGCGCGGTGTGGGCCCGGCTGCCTGTCGACTCTCCAGCGACGCCACGAGTGCCTCGACACGACGTTTCTGTTCCGGGTCGGTGGCGATGGCCCCTGCCTTCTTCAGGCTCGCCATCGCGCCCTCGCGGTCGCCCATGCCGTTCTGCACCAGGCCGAGGTTGAACCAGGCCTGCATGAAGCCCGGTGTTTTCACGGTGACCTCGCGGTAGGTGTCGCGCGCCTCTTCGCGTCGTTCCTGGAACAGCAGCGACGAACCGAGGTCGGTGCGCACGGCCGCGTCGTCGGGGTCGATCTGGAGGTAACGATTGAAGAGTTCTTCGGCGCGCGCGAACTGCCGGGCGTTGTACTCCAGGTTGCCGTACATGCGGATGGCTTCGGCCGAGTCAGCGTCCAGCTCGAGCACGTGGTCCAGGGCCAGCCGGGCCTTTTCGACGTAAGACGGATCGAGCAGGCCTGCGCGGTAGCGCGCGCGGGACAATATCAACCAGGACTCGAGGTCGTCGGGGCTGGCCTCGGCTGCCTCCGAAAGCCTATCGAGCACGCGCGTTACTTCTTCGGGCAGTTTCACCATCGGGTGGTCGGCCGGGGCGAGGTCGAGCGCGGGGGCTGAAGCCGTCGCCCCGGTAGCGCCGGGTGCACCCGATACCGCACGCTGCTGGGAGGGAGGGGGGGCTTCGAGCCGGTAAACGCCCAGGCCGCCCAGGCCAAACAGCAGGCCAAAAACCGCCAATGCAAGCGGGTTTGCCCTGATTTCACGGGGCTTGTCACGTCGCGGGGTGCCGCAGTCGCCGCACCAGGCCTGCCTCGAGGAGAGGCTGGCTCCGCACTTAGCACAAGAGTTTGATTTTGATTGCCTGCTCATGTCGTCATCTGACTTATCAGGTATCATTAGGCTGTTGAAGTCAGCGAGACCGGCCCCGGGGCCAGGTGGAGGAAGCCGCCGGCCAAAAAAACGGTAGCGGCTGCACGACTGTCCTATAATTTACGCTGGCTGCCTGCATGGCGAGTCACGGTCAGGCAGACAAGGGTAAAGCGACAATGATAAACAAATTGAAACAATTTTGGTCAAATTTGAATCCTACGCTCCGGGCGTGGCTGTCCACGGCAGTGAAGGCCGTCATAACCGTGGGCGCTTTTTACCTGCTGCTCTCGCACCAGGTGACCACCGACGACGGTCGTAGCGTTACGACCTTCACCGCAATCCGCGAGTTCATACCCAACATCAACATGGATGACTTCTGGATGTTCGTGGCGCTGGCCGCCGGCATAAAGTTCATAGGCATACTTGCCAGCATGTATCGCTGGCTGCTGCTGCTCAAGGGCCAGGGCATAATCTTCCCTTTCAAGCATATATTCGGCTCGTTTCTCATCGGCCGTTTCCTGGGTACCTTCCTGCCGTCCACCGTTGGTCTTGACGGCTACAAGCTCTACGACGCAGCTCGTTTCAGCGATCGCACTGTCGAGGTAACGGCCGCGACCGTGATCGAAAAAGTCCTCGGCATCCTCGGAATTTTCTTTACCTTTCTCGTCGCAATGCCGTGGGGCATTTCGATTTTCGGCGACAACGCTTTCCGCGTTGCGGCGCTCACGGTACCCATAGCGTCGGCCGTGTTGCTGCTGTTTTTCACCCTGCTGTTCAAGCCCAGCCTGGTGCAGTGGGTGATAGAAAACTTTCCCATCCCGGCACGCGACAAGATCGCAGGTTTCGTCACGCGGGTGTCCAAAGCCGCGGCGGCTTACAGCGACAAGCGCATGTTGTTGCTCAACGCGGCGGTTCAGAGCTGGATCGTGCACTTCACGACGGCGGTGATGTACTTTTTTACGGCGCTGGCGGTAGGTGCCGTGGGTGCGAGCTTCTGGGAGGTGACCTTTGCCTCGTCTATCCAGATTTTTGCTACCGTGATATCGCCGTTTACCATAGCCGGCGAAGGCATCCGTGAAATCGCGCAGACCTACCTGCTGGGCGAAAAAATGGGCACTTCGCAGGCCATAATATCTGCCGCGCTGGGCTTCTGGGCGGCCGAGGCCCTGACCCTGACGGGCGCGTTCTTTCTCTGGGTTCGCCCCAAGGGTTACCGGCCCGAGTGGGTGCTGGTGGACGGCGAGCCCGTGGTCGTGACGGCCGACAGCGGCCAGGCCTGATACGCCCGGGCTTGAGAGTGACATCCGGACAACGATCGGGACGGTAGGTCGTGGCGCGAAACGCGGTCAAAAAAAAGGCCGGCTCCCGTGAGGGAACCGGCCTTGCCACTTTCGCAGCGGGCTTTCTGGCAGATTCCAGGTCAGCCCTTATTCTTGATCTCCTCGGCGATGATGCTCTTCCACTGTTCAAAGGAACGGCCCGTGGGCTTCTTGCCGTTGATGAAGAAAGTGGGAGTACCCCGTACACCGACGGTGCCGGCCTCTTTCATCTCTTCGACTATCAGCGCCTGGGTCTTGGGCGAGTCCATGTCGGCCTTGAACTTCTCAACGTCCAATCCGTCGATTTCGCCGGCGGCCTTGGCGTAGAAATCCGCGTTCAGGGCACGGTAGTTTTCGAAGATCTTGTCGTGCATCTCCCAGAACTTGCCTTGGTTGCCGGCTGCAACAGCAGCCTTCGCGGCAGGCATGGCCTGCTTATGAAACGGCAGGGGGTAGTTCTTGAAGACAAACTGTACGTCGTTGGGGAATTCCTTGACTATCTGATCCACCAGACTGGTGGTTTGTGCACAGAATGGTCATTGAAAGTCCGAGAACTCGACCACCGTAACGGTCGGGTTCGCGGCGCCTTTCCAGAACGAGTTACCCTTCTTTACGGGGTAGACCTTGTTGGGGTCGTCCTTGGGCTTGGACGGTCGCGCTGCAGCGGCCGGACCCTTGTCCAGTATTTTTTTCTGACCGGCCTCCAGGCCTGCCAGTTTTCCTATCATGTCTTTTTGTTGTGCCTGAACCTCGTCGACCTTGGCCTTTATGTCGGTAACTTCCTGCGGGTCAACGCAGGAAGCCACGTAAAGGGCAAGGATAGCAACGATGGCCGAGGCGTAACGTGCCTTCGATCCCATTGGGGTGCATCCTCCTTGGAGCTGATTGTAAAGAGCTATTCTTCCGGTGCAGGCCTCGCCTGTCAAGGTGGGCTGCAGATTTTTTGGCTCGGTGACCAGCTGGGGGCATTGAGGGCAGGGCCACAGACTGGTATCCAGATGGGGAGATGAGCGCTTTGGGGGACACTACTATGGGCAGGACAATGGTCTGGGGAACACCACTCAAGTTTGTCGTATCGCTGCTGGCTGGCTACCTGGTCTATCGGCAGGTGAGCGATCCCGGGGTGCTGGCGGCTGCACTTCTACAGGTCGATCCGCTGGTCGTGGTCGGAGCGGTGCTGCTCTACCTGTCCGGCCAGTTCATGACCGCCTGGCGCTGGCATATGATATCGGAACGCGTAGGTTTTCACGCCGGGCTGGGCGCCGTTACCCGTTTTTATTTCATCGGCATGTTCTTCAACCTGTTCGGCCCAAGCACCATGGGCGGCGACGTTGTGCGCGCACTCTATCTTGGCCGTACCGACGGCCGGCGCGCGGTGGCCCTCAACACTGTGTTGTTCGACCGCCTGTCAGGACTGGCCATGCTGCTAGTGGTGGTGGTGGTGGCCATTGGCGTGTGGGGCCGTTTCAGTCTGCCGCCGTTGTTGGTCTGGTTCACCTGGGCCCTGGGCCTGGCCATGCTGGTGGGCTGGTGGCTGATTCCCATGATCGCGCGACGATTGCTGGGCGATACGAATCGAATACGGCGCTTGCTCGAGGACGACCTCGCCCCGTTCTGGTTCGACCGCGGGCTGTTGTTACAGGCGGCATGGGTGTCCCTGGCCTTTCACAGCCTGCAGGTAGTTACGCTTTACTTGCTGGGCACGGGCCTGGGCCTGGACCTGCCGCTGGCTTATTACTTCGTCTTTCACCCACTGGTGACAATATTGTCAGCCCTGCCGGTGAGCTTGGCCGGCCTGGGAATAAGGGAGGGCGGGTACGTGTGGTTTATTGTCCACGCCGGGGTATCGTCCGAGCTGGGCATAGCGCTGGGGCTGTTGTGGCTGATCGTGCTGCTGGCCTCGTCAGCGGTGGGCGGGCTGGTGTTTCTCGCCGATGATTCCGGCATGCCGGCGCTCAGGGGAAGCGAGGGCGAGGCCTGACGCTTCCCCCTCGCTTCCCGCAGCACTGACGCAGCCCCGGGTTATTTGCCGCGGTGGCTCCAGAGCCCGTTGTCGTCGTAGGTCACGGCAAACTCTTTTTCCATCAGGCTCACCGCTTGGACAACAGTTTTCTCGCGGCCGGGCTTGAGAGAATCAGGGTTCTCCGAACAGTACCAAGCCATGTCCTGGAGGAGGTCGGGCCCCGCCTCGGCCGCGTTGAGAACGTACACCGGGATGTCGGTGAGCAGGTGCTTGTAGAGCAGGACCAAGCGCTCGACCCTGTCGAGTATGAAGGCTCCCAGCGCTTCGTCACCGTTCATCAGCGCCGCCACGTCACCCTTGCGCGCCGCCTTAAGCGCGTCGAGCAGGCGGTCGCCGGTCACGCCCTGGCCGATGAGCAAGGAGGAGACGTCGCAGTTGTCGTTGTAGAAGGGTTGAAAACTGCCATCCGCCGCGCGGCCCTTCATTATGAAATCGAGAGCCTGGGTGGGCCTGAGCCTGCGGATCACGAAGTCGAGGTCGGGGTCGTCCTCGAGCAACATTATGAGGCCGAGCTTATGGACGTCGCGGTCGCAGTAAAAAATGTCCCAGTCGGGGTCGTAGAAGAGACGCTCGTGCGGGTAATCGTGGGTGCACTGGCCCAGCACTTCGCGGCGTCCGTCGGCGCCGTAGTCGGCCATGGGGTTTTCGATTACGGCTTCGTTTTCAGACAACACCAGATCGCGGCTCAGCAGGCCACGCGTGCGAAGGTAGAAGAACCTTTCGGTTGGCCAGGTGTCCCAGTTGCCGCTGCCGTCCTTGTTCTGTCCGGCCGGCACGAGGTTGATCCAGTCGTCCTGGGCCAGGTAGCCCACGCTCTTCATGGTCTCGGTAGCCTTGGTTTCGTCCGAGGTCAGGGAGTAGCGACGCTTGAGCTCGTTGCGCCGGGTGTCGATGTTGCGCTCTGTCCAGAAGGTGGCTGCGCGGCTTTTGCCCGAGCCGTCGCCACCCATGAACACCGTGCAGTTGCCGCTGCTCGACAGTATTGCGCTCGACGCGTGGGCGCCGATGACCTCGGCCACCGACATCACCGCGGCGGTGCCGGAGTGAATGCCACGGGATTTAATTTCGCCGTGATAATCAGTGTTTATGGCGATTGTGACAACCGAATCGCCTATGTCGTCGAGCTTGCAGGCGTAGAAAAAGCACGAGGGAGCAATAGACTTGGTCGAGGTGTCGAAGAACTGCGAGTCTCGCAGCCTCGTCGGCAGCCCCAGCTTGATGGGGTTCTCGTCCTTCTCCTTGAGCTGGCTGACGAACTCCTTGTAGGCGCGCTCGTTGGGCGGGATGCCTACCACGGTAATGGTGCGCACTATGGGCACTGGGCGGTCCAACCCCTCGAAGCGCTGCTCAAGTACCTCGGCGAGTTCGAGGTTGACCGGGTCGTTGAGCTGAAAAAAGTTTACCTGCGTGGTGCGGTAGAGCTGCGGCACGTTGCCGCGATGCTCGGCCTGCACGCCGCCGCTGAAGAAACGGGCGCGCAGGGTCTTGCCGCCGGTCAGCACGTTCATGGCCTCGAGCCAGGCCCGCGCTTCTTTCACGTCGCGGTCGTGGCTCTTCTTGTCTATGCGCGCCACCAGGCGCGACGAGAGCGTTGACTGGGTAGTGTTGTAAGAGCTCATCAGCGGACCGATGGTCGGGTCCTCGGCTGTCTCGAGGTCAAGGCGCAGGATCACATCGCCGCGGTCATTGATGCCGACTTCGCGCAGGCCGGGGTTGTGGCGGATGTAGAGGCCGTCGAGCCATAGCAGGCGGCCGATCTGCGTCTTGGTCACGCCCGAGAGATCGGCTGCACCATCGGAGAACTCGGTGAGCTCGGCGGGCACGAGGTAAGAGGCCATCTGCTTGGTCATGTCGGAGTTGAATACGCGCACGCGCCGGCCGAGTTCGGCTATGGTGACGCCGGCGTTGCGGGTCCGGTCGCGGTCAATGGCGCTTTCCTCTGCCAGCAGCAGGCGGCCCTCGGCGTCGCGCGCCAGCTTTCTCGATGAGACAGCCTTGGGCTTGAGAAAGAGTTCAATTTTTGTGGATGCGGTGGTGTCGCTCGTCATTAGTGTGCCCCTGTGGAAGATGTAAACTCAAAAGTTATATGGAATGCGGCCAAATCCGTCAACGTGGGCAATTCGGGAACGGGGCGCGATGGTGACCCGGCTGGAGCCTGAAACGCTGCTGGCCATGAAGGGTCACGCCGCCCGAAGCTACCCAGACGAGTGCTGTGGGCTGGTGCTGGCCTCGCCCGAGGGGGCTCTTGAGGTGGTGCCGATTCGCAACGTGCAGGACGAAATGCACCGCGTTGACCCTGTTGCTTACCCCCGAACGGCCCGGACGGCCTACGTGGGGGACGCTGGCGAGCTGCGCGAGGCGCTGGAAAAAGCCGGTGGGCCCGGCTGGCGGCTGGTGGCCTTCTATCACTCGCACCCGGACCACGAGGCTTATTTTTCCGAGGAGGATGTGGCCCAGGCCACCCCCTTCGGCGAGCCCTCCTATCCCGAGGCTTTACAGGTCGTGATCCCCGTGCAGGAGGGCAAGCCCGGGGCCGAGGCTGTATTTGCCTGGTCGGAGGCCGAGAGCAGCTACCTGCAGTTAGACTGAAGCCGCCGCCAAAGGGCCCTGAAGGTCGGTTCTGCAGCCTTGCCTTGGACCGGCTTCCGGTATTAGCTGACGACTTCTGGTCCGGGCCTGCCCGGACTGTTCGTTCAGGGGGGAGTAAGCATGACGAAGCGATCTTTTTTAAGAGTAATAGTGGCCCTGTTGACCGCCGGCAGCTTGCTCGCCGTGGCACCGAGCGCCGAGGCCGCTGATCTGGAAGCCGAGCTGGGCGTCGGCCTTTTTACCGGCCTGGAGGACGGGGCAGACCTGGACGCGGGCTGGATGGGACGTGCCGGCCTGGTGGCAGGCCTCAGCGACAAGGTGGCCCTTGAGCTGACAGCCACGCGCATCGAGGCGAAGGACAGCGCGACTTCGGACTACCGTACCGCCGAACTCTTTACCGCCGGCTTGAGGTTTTACTCCAACAGCAAGACCGACGCGCGCACCCGCGTGTTCGTGGCGGCTGGTGCCGGCCGGGGCTCGGGCCTGGGCGACGGCACTACCGAGGTAGGCTATCTCGGCGGTGGCGTGAGGTTGCGCCTGGGCGACAGCAGCGGCATTACCCTGAAGGTCCCGGTGCTGGTGGATCTCGGCGGTGGCGACACGCAGACCACCTTCATACCCAGCCTGAACGCTTTCCTGGTATTCTGAGCCGGGCCTCCGAATGCCCGCGGGTGAGCCCGCAGGGTATTGGCAGCGCCGGGCTGTTGGCAGTCTGAACAGATGCTCGTAACGGCCAACGGCAGGCAGATCTCCTGCGAAATCGAAGGACCCGCGGATGCTCCGGCAGTGGTTTTTGTCCACGGCCTGGCTGCCTCGGGTTCGGTGTGGGCCGAGCAGGCCGGGCTTCTCAGCCAACGCTTTCGTACCGTTTGTTTCGACATGAGGTCGCACGGCGATTCTTCGCCCGACCCTGCACCCTGTACCCGTTCTGACCTCGTGGCCGACCTGGCCGGCCTTCTCGACGCGCTCGACCTCGCGTCGGTGTCGCTGGTGGGCCACTCGGCCGGCGGCGTGGTCGCCATGCAGTCAGCCGTTGAGATTTCCGAGCGGGTGGACAGCCTGGTGCTGGTGGGTACGGCCAGTGAGTGCAACGAGCGCACTGCCGCCTGGTACCGCTCTACGGCAGAAAAGGCGGTCACCGAGGGTGGCGAGTCGGCGATGAAGGCCATGGGTATGAAGAAGGGCTCTGGCCCCGTGCCCGACGGCGCCGGCCTGGGGCAGATGGCGCGCGCGATGGCGAGCATCAACGACGAGCCGCTGACCGAGGCCCTGCGTGCGGTCGAGATACCGACGCTGATCATCGTCGGCGACAAGGATTTCCTGGGCGCCGGTGGGTCGGTGATACTCAGCCGCACGATAGCCGGCAGTGAACTGGAGATCGTTGAAGGCCGTGGCCACGGCATCTACATTGAGGACCCCCAGTGGTTTGCCACGCGCGTTGGCGCTTTTATCGCCGCGGCAGTTCTTTAAGCGACGCGCTGTCCGCGCAGGGTGCGCGGACCCGTGGCTTCTATCTTCACGTCCACCAGCTCACCGACCTCGGCCCCGTGCGGGTCGAACACCACCGTCTTGTACTGGGGGTTCTTTCCCGCCAGCCAACCGGCCTGCTTCTTCGCCGGTGAGTCGGCCAGCACCTGCGTCAGCTGCCCAAGCATTCGCTCGTTTATGGCCCCCGCGCGCTCTTGCTGCTCGTCGATCAGCCGGCTCAGCCGCGTCGATTTTTCTTCTTCGCTCACGGTCTCTTCGATGTTCTCGGCCCGCGTGCGCTCGCGTCGCGAGTACTTGAACATGTAGGCATGGTCAAAACCGACTTCGTCCATTACCGCCGAGGTGGCTTCGAAGTCGCTTTCACTCTCACCCGGGAATCCCACGATGATGTCGGTCGACAAGGCGACGTCGGGCACAGCGGCGCGCACCTGCTCAACCAGGCGCAGGTACTGCTCCATGTCGTGGCCCCTGTCCATGGCCTTGAGCACGCTGTCGGACCCGCTTTGCAGGGGCAGGTGCAGTTGCGGCATCACCTTGTCGCAGTCGGCCATGGCCTCGATGTCGCGTGCGCTCATGTCGGCCGGGTGGGGCGAGGTAAAGCGCACCCGCTCGATGCCGTCCACCGACGAGGCCATCCTCAGCAGCGCGGCAAAGTCGACCCCGTCGTGCTCGTAGGCGTTCACGGTCTGCCCGAGCATTACGACTTCCTTGTAGCCCTGTTCAGCGATGCTGCGCAGCTCGTTGAGCAGTACCGGGGCGGGCAGGCTGCGTTCGCGACCGCGCACGTACGGCACCACGCAGAAGGTACAGAAGCGGTTGCAGCCGCGCATGATGGTCAGCCACGCCCGTGTGCCCTCGCCGCGCACGGGGCTTATGTCGGCGTAGGTCTCGTCGCGGTCGAGCCGAAGTTGGGCAAAGCCACCCTCGGCGTTGAGCAGTTCGCCCAGTCCGCGGTAGCCGTCCGGGCCCACCACGAAGTCGAGGCCGGGGATGGCGGCGAGCAATTTTTCGCGGTGGTGCTGCGCCATGCAGCCCGCCAGTCCTATGCGCACGCGCGAGTTACGGCTGGCCGATATGAGCGCTCGCACGCGTTGGGCTACGCGTTGCTCGGCGTGCTCGCGTATGGCGCAGGTGTTGAGCAGCACCACACCGGCGTCCAGCGGGTCGGCCACCGGTCGGTAGCCGGCCTTCTCAAGCACGCCCTGTATCAGCTCGCTGTCGGCCAGGTTCATCTGGCAGCCATAGGTCTCCATGTAGAACCCGCGTTGCCGCGAGGCCTCGGCCAGCGTCGAGAGACCGGCGTCCTGCTTGTCGGCTGGTGACTGCATTTGCTTCTTATAGCGGGCACCCGGGTCCGCGGGAAACGAGGCGGCGTATGGCGAGGAGGTATGTTTCGCGCGGTTGCTACGCGATCGCCCCCGGAACTGCGCTTGGTCTAGTGCTGCAACCGTGGACAATGCGGGACTTGAGCGTTCACGAGCACAGAAAGGACGGGCAGCGCGCGGTAGCCTGCGTGGTCGTCACGGTTTCAGACACGCGCACGGCCGAAAACGATTCGTCGGGAGACGAACTGCAGGCGCGACTCGAGCAGGCGGGCCACCGGGTGGCCTCCCGGGAGCTCGTGGCCGACGAACCCGATCTCGTGCGTTCCCTGCTCAAGGGGCTGCTGGCGGCAGGCGAGGCGGATGCAGTGATCCTCACCGGTGGCACCGGCCTGGCCCCGCGGGACGGCACCTTTGAGGTGGTGGATTCGCTGCTCGACAAGAGGCTCGACGGGTTTGGCGAGCTTTTTCGCTCGCTCAGCTACGAGGAGATAGGCGCCGCGGCGATGCTCTCGCGCGCCGTGGCCGGCGTGGCTGGCGACGTGCTGTTGTTCTCGCTGCCCGGCTCCACGGCAGCCTGCCGGCTGGCGGCTGAGAAACTGCTGGTGCCCGAGCTGGGGCACCTGGTCGCGCTGGTAAGACCGGCCGCAGAATTACGATGAGCGCCATAAGTATCCGCGTGCTGTACTTCGGAATCGTGCGCGAGCGTCTCGGCCTGCACGACGAGCAGCTCCAGCTGGCCGCCGACAGTACGGTGGCAGAGCTGCTGGCCGAACTGTCGCACAAGCGTGGGCTCAACGAGGCCGGCGTCGCCAGCTTGAGGGTGGCGGTCAACCGCGAGTACGTGGACAACGGGCACAAGTTGGCAGACGGTGACGAGGCCGCCATTATTCCGCCGGTGAGCGGTGGCTGTGGCCGCAAGGAACCCGGCGACAGGAAAACTGGATGATAGAAATAACTGACACGATCATCGACGTGGCGGCCGTTGAGGCCGCTGTCGGGGGCCCGGGCGCTGGCGCCGTGGTGACCTTCATGGGCACCACCAGGGACAGCAACCGCGGGCGCCGTGTTATCAGCCTGGAGTACGAAGTCTACGCTGAAATGGCAGTCGAGCAGCTCACGGGCATCGCCGACGATATACGCTCTCGCTGGCAGGGATCCGCGGTGGCCATGGTACATCGCAGCGGCAAAGTCGAGATAGGCGAGGCCAGCGTCGTAATAGCGGTCTCAACTCCGCACCGGGTCGAGGCATTCGAGGCCTGTCGCTACGCCATCGACCAGCTCAAGCACGTGGCGCCGATATGGAAGAAAGAAACTTTTGAGGGTGGCGAGGTGTGGATAGGTTCGCTGGCCGATTGCGATCATGGCGACGACGACCACGCTGACGACAGCGACTGAGCTTCAGCTTTCTTCGGTGGGTACGAGCGGCCTGTTGTCGGCTGCTACACCGGCAGCGTCGCTGGTCGCGAGAAAGTAGTCGAAGAGTACTCCCTGCATGACCAGCATCACCATTTGCCAGACCACCACGAAGGGAAGCTGCATTTCGGGCGGTACTATGAGCGCGCCGGCCGGACCCAGGTTGATCAGGAACACGTAGGGGGTCAGTCTCCAGCGACAGACAGCGGTGAGTTGGCTGCTGGCAAACAGCGGCCACAGCCACGGCACCACGCCCTTGAACGCCGGGCGCACGCTGCTGAGCAAAGCGCCGAGGTCTTCGCGCCGCTGCAGGACGACCACGAAGGGCAGCAGGCAGAAGCGCACGAACAGCGACAGGTACACTATTATGCCCACTGCCGCCGACACGGCGGGCATCAGCTCGCTGCCGCGGGTGGCCAGCATGGCACCGGCCACGGCCACCGTGGCAGCGGCGGCGCAAAGCAGGGCCGCTAGCATACCGAAGAGTAGCAGGCCCAGACCGCGTTCGGCGAACAGCGCCAGCACTTCGCGCCAGCCCACGGTAACGCCGAGGTGGGCGGCGTGAAACAGTACTACCGGCAGGAACATCATCAGCAGGGCGATGGGGACGGTGAGCAGGGCCGACAGGGCCCCGGCGCTGCCGTCAACCGGGCCGGCGGCGGCAAGCACGGCCAGCAGTCCGGCCAGCCCCAGCCACAGCGCGAGATCGCGACGCACCAGTCTCCAGGCGCTGCGCATCTCGGCAGGAAAAATTACGAACAGCCAGTTGATGATCACCGCGTGTGCCTCTCCCCACGGTTAGCCTGTGCGTGCCCAGCGGGCAAGCGGCGACGGGCACGCGCACTTGCCCCAACGCTTGTGTTCAACGCTCAAAGGTCGTGGTAGCCTTGGGGAGTCGTGGTTCTGCTTTCTAAGATGACCAGCCGGGGCATCGCCTGCCTGCTCGTGGCGGCGTTTGCACAGGCCTGCGCTCCCGGCGCTGCGCGCATGAACGGACGCGGCCTGTCGGACCTGCCCCAGACTTACGCCGACATGGAAATAAGCGCTGCCGACCAGGCACGCGGGCACTTCCTGGTCTCGTTGGTGGCAGCCGATGAAGGCGACAACCAGCGCGCCACCCGCGAGATGCAGCTCGCGGTTTCGCTGGACCCCGACGAGCCCTTGCTGCGCGAGCGCTTGCTGCACCTCTACATACGCTCCGGCCAACTCGACATGGCCCTGGCCCAGGGGCGCCTGCTGACCGACATCGATCCCGAAGATTTCAAGAACCAGGTCCTGGTGGCTGACCTGCTGGTGTCATTGGCCCGCTACGAAGAGGCTATAGAGCAGCACTTACTGCTGCTGGTGGAACATCCCGACAACGTGGAGGTGCTCGTGCAGCTGGGCGCGCTCTACAACCGTACCGGCGACTACGAAAAGGCGGTCGCCGTGCTCGAGAAGGCGACCTTTTATGATCCCGACTCGGCCATCGCCATTTCCTATCTTGGTCGTTCCTACGCTTTGTCGGGCGACTTCGAGCGCGCGAGCGTGTCGTACCGCAGGGCCACCGAGCTGGGCCCGGTGTCCGACCAGGTCTATCTCGAGATGGGTTACGTCTACACGCGCCTGGAACTGACCGAGCAGGCCATCGAATCTTATCAGCGTGCGCTCGACTTCAACCCAGACCTGCTCGCCGCGCGCAGGGAGCTCGGCAAGTTGTACGTAAGCCAGGGCCAGCTCGACAAAGCCCTGCGGCAGTACGAGGACCTGATGCCGCGCGAGGTCGATCCTGTCGACACGCAGGTCAAGGTAGGCCTGATAAGCCTGCGGCGGGGCGACTACGACAGGGCTCGGACAGAGTTCGAGTTGGCGCTGGCCGCCCGGCCCGACGATGGCAGGGTGCGCTACTACCTGGCCAATACCTACCTGCAGGAGGGCGACACCAGGGAGGCAGAGCGCCAGTTGCGGCGCATACCCACCGACTCGGGGCACTTTGCGCAGGGCAGCATGGACCTCGCCCATGTGCTGGTGGCAGCCGAACGGATTGCCGACGCCATAGAGGTGCTCAACGCGGTGGTGAAAGTGGACCGCGACAATGTCGACGCGTTACGATTCCTGGTCACGCTCTACTCGGGCTCGCACGACTACCAGCGCGCCCTCAAGGCGGGCCGGGTGCTGGTGGCCGCCTACCCCGGAAACGATTCTTATCTCTACCTGCTGGCGCTGGTCAACGATGAAATGGGGCGGCACGAGGAGGCGAGCCAATTGCTCAGGCAGGTACTCGAGATCAACCCCGAAAATGGTATGGCGCTCAACCACCTCGGCTACACTTTTGCCGAGCAAGGCGAGAACCTGGACGAGGCCGAGGACCTCATACGCCGCGCGCTGGTGGTCTACCCCAACGATGGCGCCATCCTCGACAGCCTGGGTTGGGTTTACTACCAGAAGGGAGACTACGAGTCGGCCGTGGTCGAGCTTGAGCGCGCAATGGAGCTCATAGGCCACGACCCGGTGGTGCGTGAGCACCTCGCCGACGCTTACGTCAAGGTGGGGCGGGTGGCCGAAGCCCGGCGGGCTTACCGCGACAGCGAGGCCCGCGGCAAGGATCACGAGCTGGTCGAGCGGGTAAGGGGCAAGCTCAGGGACCTGGAGAATCAGCTGTCCGCGACCCCGCCGGAACTGTAATGAAGAGGCCGCCGCCGGCGATCCCGTGCGCGGTGATGTTTGCCGCCGTCGCGTTGACGCTTGGCGCTTGCTCTATGCAGGGCAGCAGCTCCGTGGAGCTCGCCCGCTGCACAAGCCAGGCTGACCTGCAGGCGGCGTTTGTTGAGCGCGAGCAGTCCGTGGCCACCTTCAGGGGGCAGGCCCGCTTCGAGTACGACGGGCCGCAGGGTCATCGCAAGCTGTCGTGGATGGTGAGCGTGGACGGTGCTGAGCGGTTGCGTATTGACGTGATGACGCCCTTCGGCCCGGCTTGGTCGGTCACGGCGGAGGGCGGTCGCGTCGCCGCCTGGGATCGTGGTGAAGGAGTGCTTTACCTTGGAACGGCGGGCCGTGAGAGCCTCGCGCGCATGACCGATCTCGATCTGCCGCTTAACGACATGATCTACCTGCTGCGCGGCCTTCCACCGGCCACCGACGGGGATGTTCTTGCCAGGGCCTGGTCGTCAGGCGACGGCTGCACGGTCTCGTCGGCTTCCGACGGCACAGATCGCTGGTCGGCCACGCTGCGCGCACGGGCAAGTGATGTCGTGGAGGCCCAGCGTTACGGCTCAAGCGGCCAGGTCTCGTGGCGCGCGCAGTTCAAGGACTGGAAGAAAACCGACGGCGCGCGCCTGCCGCACGAGTTGCAGTTGGAGCTTTCCGACGGTGGCAGGATACGGCTGGTATACTCGAAAATCTGGCGAAACCTGGATATGGGCGACGAGCTGTTTCGGCTTGAGCCCGGCCCGGGGGTTAAAGTAGAGGAGGTCTGATGTTGCGGCTGCAAATAAACAAGACGAGCCCAGTGCCGGGGCACAAGATGCAGGGCCTGATGCTGGCGGTGGCATTGCTGGCCCTGGTGGGCTGCAAGTCCGGCCCCGGCGCCAACGACGTTGGCCCGGCAGCCGACATCGATCTTTCGCCCGCCACGGGTGACGCCATACTCGAGGGCAGCATCGGCGACGCCTCCAATCTTATTCCCATGCTCGCCGGCGACAGCTCGTCGCACTCGGTGGCATCGCTGGTGTTTGACCCCTTGCTCACTTACGACCGCAACCAGGACCAGCTTGAGCCCAGGCTCGCGAGCAGCTGGGACGTGAGCGAAGACGGGCTGGAGATCACCTTTCACCTGCGCGAGGACGTGCGCTGGCAAGACGGCGAACCGTTTACGGCCCGCGACATAGAGTATGGTTTTAAGACCATCACCGACCCCACGACCCTGACGGCCTATGCGGAGGACTACCGGCAGGTTTCGCTCTTTGAGGTCATCGACGATTTTACGTTTAAGGTCACTTACGACAAACCCTTCGCCCCGGCGCTGGCCAGCTGGAACAACCTCGTGGTCTTGCCGCGCCATCTGCTCGAGGGGCGCGACATAAACTCAGCCACCGACTTTGCCCGCCACCCGGTGGGGCTGGGCCGTTACAAGCTGGAGAGCTGGACCGCCGGCACCGATATCTCGCTGCAGGCCAACCACGACTACTACCGTGGTCGCGCTTACGTGGAGCGCGTGGTCTACCGCATCATACCCGACCAGCAGACCCAGTTTCTTGAGCTCAAGACGGGCGGCCTCGACATGATGGGGCTCACCCCGTTGCAGTACAGCCGCCAGACCTCGAGCGACGCCTTCAAAAACAACTTTGCCCGCTACAAGTACCTCGCCAACAGCTACACCTATCTTGGCTACAACCTGCGCAACGATCTGTTCAAGGACCAACGCGTGCGGCGGGCCTTGAGTCACGCGATAAACAAGCAGGAAATCGTCGACGCGGTACTGCTCGGGCTGGGCGCACCGGCGCGGGTGCCGTACAAGCCCGGCACTTTCTGGCACAATGATAGCATCAAGGACCTGGCTTTCGACCCCGCCCGTTCACGGCAACTGCTGGCCGAGGCCGGCTGGAGCGACAGCGATGACAACGGCGTGCTCGACCGCGAGGGCAAGGAGTTTGAGTTCAAGATTCTCACCAACCAGGGCAACGACCTGCGCTTGAAGACCGCCACCATCATACAGCGGCGCTTCAAGGAGATCGGCGTCAAGGCGGATGTCCGGGTCATAGAGTGGTCGGCGTTCATCAATGATTTTGTCGACAAGCGCGCGTTCGACGCGGTGGTGCTGGGCTGGTCGCTGGGCCTGGACCCCGACCAGTACGATATATGGCACTCGTCGAAGACCTCCGAGAAGGAGTTTAACTTCGTGTCGTTTGCCGACCAGGAAGTCGACGACCTGCTCGACAGCGCGCGCCGCAGCTTTGATCGCCAGGAGCGCAAGAAGGCCTACGACAGGTTCCAGGAAATACTCGTCGAGCAGCAGCCCTATACGTTTCTCTACGTTGCCGAGAGCCTGCCCGCCGTCCACCGTCGCTTTCACGGCATAGAGCCGGCGCCGGCCGGCATCTCCTATAACTTCGAACGCTGGTACGTACCCACGGCCCTGCAGAAACACTCGCTGAGTCCGGGGGGCTGAGTCGGCGTGATCGCCTACCTCTCCCGTCGACTGCTCGGCCTCGTACCGCTGCTGCTCGGCATCACGCTCATTTCTTTCATGGTCATCCACGTGGCGCCTGGTTCGCCAATGGATCTTCTTACCGACATGAACCCCGACGCGAGCCCCGAGCTGCGCGACCGCCTGGCCGAGCACTGGGGGCTCGACGAACCGCTGCCCGTGCAGTACGCGATGTGGCTCAAGCGCGTGGTGGTGGGCGACTTCGGCAACTCGCTGTCGCGCGATCCGCGGCCGGTCATCGACAAGGTGGCAGAGGCCCTGCCCGTGACCCTGGTGCTCAACCTGATGTCGCTGTGCCTGGTCATGGCCGCGGCGATTCCCATAGGCGTTTACTCGGCCACCCATCCTTACTCGCGCAGCGACCGCGCGGCCACGGTGTTTGTATTCCTGGGCTTTGCCATGCCCACTTTCTGGCTGGCGCTGTTGTGCATGATGCTGTTCGGCGTGGAGCTGGCGTGGTTGCCGGTGTCGGGCCTGCAGTCGTTGGACTACAACTCGCTCGGGCCGTGGGAGAAGGTGGTCGACCGCGCGCGCCACCTGGTGTTGCCGGTGTCGATCGCGGCCATCACCAGCCTTGCGGGCATGTCGCGCTACATGCGTTCGAGCATGCTCGAGGTTTTTCGCCAGGACTACGTGACCACGGCGCGGGCCAAGGGACTTTCCGAACGCGTGGTGGTCTACCGGCACGCGCTGCGCAACGCCATGCTGCCGGTCATCACCCTGCTGGGCCTGTCGGTACCGGGCCTCATCGGCGGCTCGGTGATTTTCGAAACCATTTTTGCCATCCCCGGTATGGGCAGGCTTTTTTACAGCAGCGTGATGGGTCGTGACTACACGGTGGTCATGGGCGTGCTGGTCATCGGCGCGGTGCTCACGCTGCTGGGCAACCTGCTGGCCGATGTTTCCTACGCGATCGCCGACCCGAGGTTGAGGCGAAGATGAGCATCTTGTCACGCATAGCGAGTAACCGGCTCACGCTGGCCGGTGGCGTGATGGTGGCCTTGCTGTTTGCCGTGGCGGTGCTGGCGCCGGTGATTTCGCCCTACGACCCGGGTGCCATCAATACCCAGGCGATACTCGAAGCGCCGTCGTTAGCGCACCCGCTGGGCACCGACGGCATAGGCCGCGACGTGCTCAGCCGCATGATTTATGGCGCGAGGGTTTCGCTGATGGTGGGCTTTGTAGCCGTTGGCATCGCCAGCCTGATCGGCGTGCTGCTCGGTTCTACGGCCGGTTACTTCGGCGGCATGATCGATGCCGTCATCATGCGCTTCGTGGACGTGATGCTCTGCTTTCCATCCTTCTTTCTCATACTGGCGGTGATCGCTTTTCTCGACGCCAGCATCTGGAACATCATGGTCGTGATCGGGCTCACCTCGTGGATGGGCGTGTGCCGGCTGGTGAGGGCCGAGTTCATGGCCCTGCGCACCCGCGAGTTCATGCTGGCCGCCGAGGGCCTGGGGTTGCCGTCGTTGCGCATCATGCTCAGGCACGGGTTGCCCAACGCAATGGCGCCGGTGTTCGTGGCCTTCATCCTGGGCGTGGCCGGCGCTATCCTCACCGAAAGCGCGCTCAGCTTCCTGGGCATAGGCGTGCAGCCGCCCGACCCGAGCTGGGGCAACATTCTCACCGAGGGCAAGAACACCATAGAGGTGGCCTGGTGGTTGTCGGTCTGTCCTGGCATAGCCATTCTGCTGACGGTGCTCGCGTACAACCTGCTGGGCGAGGGCTTGCGCGATGTCCTCGACCCGAGGCTCAGGGAGGGCTGAGGCAGGTGGCCGTATTACTCGAGTTGCGCGACCTGGTGACGGTGTTCGACACCGCCGACGGCGTGGCGCGGGCCGTCGACGGCGTGAGCTTCAGCATTGATCGTGGCGAGACCCTGGGAGTTGTCGGCGAATCGGGCTGCGGCAAGAGCGTTACCGCCCTGTCCATTCTGCGCCTGGTGCCCGAGCCGCCCGGCCGCATAGAGAGCGGCAGCGTTCTGTTCCAAGGCGTCGACCTGCTGCACATGAGCGAGCCCGAGCTGCGCGCCATACGCGGTAACGAAATTGCCATGATCTTCCAGGAGCCTATGACGTCGCTCAACCCGGTTTTCACCGTCGGCTTCCAGGTGGCCGAGGCCTTGCGATTGCACCGGGGGTTGGGCAAGCGCGAGGCCGAGAGCGAAGCCGTACGCATGCTCGAGTTGGTCGAGATTCCCGATGCCGAGTCGCGCGCGAGGGACTTCCCGCACCAGCTCAGCGGCGGCATGCGGCAGCGGGTAATGATCGCCATGGCGCTTTCCTGTACCCCGAGCCTGCTCATTGCCGATGAGCCCACGACCGCGCTCGACGTGACCATACAGGCGCAGATACTCGAGCTGCTGGGCGAGCTTCAGCAAAGATTGGGAATGGCACTGCTGCTGATAACCCACGATCTCGGCGTTGTGGCCGAGAGGGCCGACAGGGTCATGGTCATGTACGCCGGTCGCGTGGTCGAGCAGGGCCCGGCCGATTCGGTTCTGGCCAGTCCGCGGCACCCATACACCCGTGGGTTGATCGCGTCGCAGCCGCGGCTGGGGGCAACCGGCGAACGGCTGCAGCCCATAGCCGGTATGGTGCCGAGGCTCACCGAGCTACCATCGGGCTGCCACTTTCGCACCCGCTGTTCGCTGGCCACCGATCGCTGCGAGCGCGAGGAGCCCCTCCTGGAGGGCGGTGCGCACGAGGTTGCGTGTTTTGAAACGTCGGTACCCCCGGCGAGCAACGGAGGTGGGCATGGCTGAAGTCGAACCGTTACTCAAGGCCCGAGGCCTGGTGAGGGTGTTCAAGACCGGCGGCGGTGTGTTAGGCGGTGGTCGTGCCGAGCTTCGAGCCGTAGACGGCGTCGACCTCGACGTGTGGCGTGGCGAGACCCTGGGTATCGTCGGCGAGTCGGGCTGCGGCAAGACCACTCTCGGGCGGCTGTTGCTGAGGTTACTCGAGCCAACGGCCGGCAGCGTGGAGTTTGATGGCCAGCAACTCACCGGCTTGTCGCGCAGGCAACTGCGACCTTTCAGGCGTCGCATGCAGGTCGTCTTCCAGGACCCCTACGCTTCGCTCAACCCGCGCATGAAGGTGGGCCGCATCATAGCGGAGGGCATGGAGTTCCACGGCCTGGCCTCGGGTGCCGAGCTGCGCACGCAGGTGCTCGAGCTGATGGAGAGGGTGGGGCTGGGCGCCGACGCCTGGGATCGTTATCCCCACGAGTTCAGCGGTGGGCAGCGGCAGCGCATCTGCATCGCGCGAGCACTGGCCGTGAAGCCCGAGCTGGTGGTGGCCGACGAACCGGTGTCGGCGTTGGACGTTTCGATACAGGCGCAGATACTTAACCTGCTGGGCGAGCTGCAGCAGGAGTTTGGCTTGACCTTCGTGTTTATCTCGCACGACCTGAGGGTCGTGGAGCATTTCAGCCACCGCGTGGCCGTGATGTATCTCGGGCGCGTGGTCGAAACGGCACCGGCACGCGATATCTATGAGCGTCCGTTGCATCCTTACACGGCTGCGCTGTTGTCGGCGGTGCCCCGCGTAGACGCCAAATCTCGTACGCAGCGGGTGGTGCTCAAGGGCGACGTGCCCAGTCCGGTCAACCCGCCAGGGGGCTGCCCGTTTCATCCGCGCTGCCCGGTTGCCGAAGCGCGTTGCTCGTCGGAAGTGCCGCAGTTGCTACCACGCGGCGATGAACGCAGCGTTGCCTGCTTACTGGTATAGCACCAGCTTCCTGGTGTAGCGCCAGCTCCTGGAAAACGGCGTCAGCGCTGGTCGCGTGAACGTATGCGCGCGGCCTTGCCGGTGCGGTCACGCAGGTAGTACAGGCGACTACGGCGGACGATGCCGCGTGTCTTGATCTCCACCTTGTCTATGCGAGGGGAGTGAAGGGGGAAGGTTCTTTCGACGCCGACGCCGTAGGAGGTCTTGCGCACGGTAAACGACGCGCCGCTGCCGCCGCGGGACCGCCGTATGCAGACGCCTTCGAACACCTGGATTCGCTCTTTATCGCCCTCGACGATGCGCGCGTGTACGCGCAGGGTGTCGCCCGGGCGAAACGCCGGCAACTCTCGCAGCTGCTCTGCTTCTATCTGGTCTATGATGTTCATTGGCGCAATCCCCGGTCTTTCTAACCCGCCTTTCTACCCTGTGCCGCGTAGCCGGTCAAGGATTACCGCCGCTGCAGCTCGCACCGACAAGTGATTATAGTCGCCGGGGCCGTTGACGGGCGGCAGCCTGAGCTCGCAGCGCTCGACCAGCTCATCGGTCATCCCCCAGCCCGTGCCCAGCAGGAGCAGCCAGGGCCGGCTGTCGTCGGCCAGCTGCCGGGCGGCTTGTTTCCACGCCGTCTGGCGGGGCATGGGGCGGGCACTGGTAGCCACCAGGATAGGCAGCTCGCCGGTTTCGCGCTCGATCTCTATGAGCACGCCCTCGAGGTCGCGCTGCAGGCGCACCAGCTCCATGGCTTGCCGGCGATTGTCGTTGTAGCTGCGGCCAGGGCCATCCTGCCAGTGGCGCAAAATTTTTCTAACCAGCCCGCGCAGGGCATCCACGGGCGTGACCACGAAAAACGCGTGGGCGTGGTATGTGCGGCAGCTGCGCGCGATGTCGTGAACGTCGATGTTGGTCACCGAAGTGGTTACCACGTTGTGATTGCGGTCGTACACCGGGTGGTGCAGCAGCGCCACGTAGAGATCGGACACGGGTCAGTCGTCCCCGGGCTCTTCGCCACGGCCACGGTCGCCCCCGGCACTGCGGTCGACACCCACGAGATCGGGGCGGCGTGCCCGTGTTCGTCGTTCGGACTGTTCCCGTCGCCAGCGTTCTATTTCGGCGTGGTTGCCTGACCGCAGAACGTCGGGGACGGCTTCTCCCCTGAAGACAGCGGGACGCGTGTACTGCGGGTACTCGAGGCGGCCGTCACTGAAGGATTCCTGACGTGTGGATTCGTCGCTGCCCAGCACGCCGGGTACCAGGCGCGTGACGGCGTCGATGATCACCAGGGCGGCCAGCTCGCCGCCACTCAGAACGTAGTCGCCGATGGACAACTCCTCGTCGAACAGCGGGCGGATTCTTTCGTCCACTCCCTCGTATCGACCACAGAACAAGAGAACGCGTTTCTCGTCGGCCAGCCTGGCAGCAGCTTCCTGGCCAAAGCGCCGTCCCTGCGGCGTGAGCAGCACGCTCACCCCCGGCGGCGCGGTGCTGCTTACCTGTTCAACGGCCGCAAACACCGGCTCAGGTTTCATCAGCATGCCCGGCCCGCCGCCGTAGGGCGAGTCATCAACCGGGTGTATGCTACCGCCGGTAAAGTCACGCAGCTGGTACGCGGTGAGCCCAACCAGTCCTTGTTCGACGGCCTTACCGGTAACGCCGCACAACGAGGCCGGCGAAAACATTTCCGGGAACAGGCTGATGACGTGAAACTCGGGCCCGGGGCGACTCATGCGCTGTCTTCTCCCCCGCGGCTGAAAACGAGGCCTTCCCGGTTTACCACCACTCGACCGGCCTCGCTGTCGATGCTCGTGACCACTGATTTTACGACCGGGATCAGGGCCGTGACTTCGGGACCCTCGACCTTCCATACGTCGTTGGCCCCGGTCTGAATCACTTCGGTCACCAGCCCCAGCACCGAGCCGGAGCTGTCTTCTACCGTCGCTCCGAGAATATCGTTTTCGAAGTAAGCGTCGTCTTCGACGTCGGGCAGGCAGTCCTCGGGTATCCAGGCATCGCTGCGCGCGAGCGGCTCGGCTGCGTTGCGGCCTTCTACTCCCACCAGCTTGAGCAGGGCGTCATCGTGCCTGCGCTTGAGCTGATCGACGGCAGCCGACAGCAGCTCGTCTCCGTCGCGTCTCAGTATCACCCGGGTGCCGGGCAGCAGGGCGTCCATGATGTAGTCGTTGGCCTTGAGCAGCAGCGCGCCTTTCAATCCGTGCGCGCGCAGGATTCGTCCGGCGAGTAACTCGCCGGGAAATGGCTGCTTGGTTGAAATCTGACCCGGAGCCTGCGCCGCAGGCCCCTAGTCCTCGATGATCTCGAGGACGGCGCGGCAGTTGGTGCGCGAAGCAGCAGCGTTGAGAATGGTGCGCAACGACTTGGCGGTGCGCCCCTGCTTGCCTATCACGCGGCCGAGGTCCCCCTTGTCTACGCGCAGTTCAAGTACGGAAGACTCATCGCTGATGGAGTGGGTCACCTCGACAGCTTCGGGCTTGGTAACCAGGTTAGCCGCCAGGAACTCCAGGAGCTCCTTGAGGCCCTCGCCCTGGTTCTTTACAGCGTCGAGTTCGTCGTTGGCAGGCCGGCTTTCTTCATCAGCTTGGCTACTGTCGGTGATGGTATCGCTCCCTTCTTCACCCATTGCTCGATTTTCTCCCCTTCAAGTTTGACCTCCGGCGGATCTGCCACCGGGTTATAAGTACCCAGAACTTCAAGGTACCTTCCGTCCCGTGGAGCTCGCTTGTCTGCAGCTACCACCCTGTAGAAGGGGCGTTTTTTTGTCCCGCGTCTGGTCAATCGAATCGTAACAGCCATCAAATATGCTTCCTGGGTTTCCCGTGCGCCACGGTCACCCGCGGTCAGATTCCTTCAGTTAATACTAGACCTTGCGGCTCTTCTCAAGGGCTGCGGCCTATTTTCTGATATCAGTGGTCAAGAAAAGGCCCCCCGCCGACTGTTAAGACGACGGGGGGCCAAGGATTTCTCCCCGTAAAACAGGGGGTTTACATCATGCCGGGCATGCCCCCGCCCATTCCGCCCATTCCACCCATTCCGGCGGCAGCGGCTGCTGCCGCGTCACCAGCGCCCTTTTCTTCGGGCTTATCGGCCACGGCGGCCTCGGTGGTGAGAAGCAGTCCCGCCACCGAAGCGGCGTTCTGCAGGGCTGTACGGACGACCTTGGTGGGGTCGATGATGCCGGCCTTGAGCAAGTCCTCGAACTTATCGGCAGCCGCGTTGTAGCCCAGGGCACCCTTACCGTTGCGAATGCGATCGATGACTATCGAAGGCTCGGCGCCGGCGTTCTTGGCGATCCAACGGGTAGGCTCTTCAACTGCTCTCTTGAGCAGCTCGAGGCCGACGCGTTCTTCGTCGCTGGCCTCTACCTTGTCCAGTGCGCTCGCGGCGCGTACCAGCGCTACGCCACCGCCGGGAACGATTCCCTCTTCCACCGCAGCGCGGGTGGCGTGCAGTGCGTCTTCGACGCGGGCCTTCTTTTCCTTCATCTCGATCTCGGTAGCGGCACCGACCTTGATCACCGCGACTCCACCCACGATCTTGGCAAGCCGCTCCTGCAGCTTCTCACGGTCGTAGTCCGAAGTAGTGGCTTCGATCTGGTTGCGGATAGTCCCGATGCGGCCCTGTATATCGGCCTTCTTACCCGAGCCATCAACGATGGTGGTGTTGTCCTTGTCCACCACTATGCGCTTGGCACGGCCGAGATCGGTGAGGCCAACGTTCTCCAGCTTGAGCCCGAGGTCCTCTGAGATCACCTTGCCGCCGGTGAGCACGGCTATGTCGGTGAGCATTTCCTTGCGGCGGTCGCCGAAGCCCGGGGCCTTGACTGCTACGCAGTTCAGGGTTCCGCGGATCTTGTTCACCACCAGCGTGGCCAGGGCCTCGCCCTCGATGTCCTCGGCGATCAGCAGGAAGGGCTTGCCCGACTTGGCGATCGTTTCGAGTACCGGGAGCAGGTCCTTCATGTTCGAGATTTTCTTCTCGTGCACGAGGATCAGCGCGTCTTCGAGCGTGGCCGTCATGCGATCGGGGTCGGTCACGAAGTAAGGCGAGAGGTAGCCGCGATCGAACTGCATGCCCTCCACGACCTCGAGGTTGGTATCGAGGGCCTTGTTCTCTTCGACCGTTATGACGCCTTCCTTGCCGACCTTGTCCATGGCCTCGGCGATGATATCGCCGATGGTGCTGTCGGAGTTGGCCGAAATAGTACCCACCTGGGCAATCTCAGCGCGGTCCTTGGTGGCCTTCGACATCTTCTCGAGGCTGGCGGTTATCGCGATCACACCCTTGTCGATGCCACGCTTGATGGACATCGGGTCGTGACCCGCCGCCACCATGCGCGAGCCTTCGGTGAAGATCGCCCTGGCGAGTACGGTTGCGGTGGTCGTGCCGTCACCGGCAACGTCAGAGGTCTTGGAGGCGACCTCTTTTACCATCTGGGCACCCATGTTTTCGATCTTGTCTTCGAGCTCGATCTCCTTGGCTACCGATACGCCGTCCTTGGTCACGTTGGGCGCGCCCCAGGACTTTTCGAGAACCACGTTACGACCGCGTGGGCCGAGGGTTACTGTTACGGCGTCGGCAAGGGTGTTGACGCCTTTGAGAAGCTTGTTGCGGGCTTCCTGGCTGAAACTAACTATTTTGGCCATGTTACTGGTCTCTCCTCCGAGCGGGTTTTACCCGACTGGGTTTTTTTTCCTTGGTAGCACTACGGGCCACCGCGGGGTTGCTTTCAGTTGGTATACGCGGCTCAGCCTTCGACCACGCCGAGGATGTCGTCCTCGCGCATGATCAGGTGCTCGATACCGTTTATATCGATTTCGTTGCCGGAGTACTTGCCGAAAAGGATGCTGTCGCCCTTTTTGACACCGGGCTTGCGCACCGATCCGTCATCGTTGATGCGGCCACCTCCAACGGCGACCACTTTGCCTTCCTGGGGCTTTTCCTTTGCTGAATCCGGGATTATGATGCCGCCGGCGGAAAGTCCTTCCTCGGCGATTCGCTGTACGAGTACGCGATCCTGTAATGGACGAATCTTCATGATGTGTGTCTGCCTCCTGAGCCTGACGAGTATTGAGTCTGAAAATTAACGTAACGAGGGCGCTTAGTAGCCCAGTAGGCGGGCTATTCGCTGCCCAAACCTTGCGAACATTAATGGCGGGCAGCCGCGTGTCAAGGATATTAGGAAAAAAAAACTGCCCGCCCGCCTCTTAAGGGCACTTTTATAAGGGGTAAGCCTGGCCCCGGGGCCGGTCGCGAGGGCCCGGGTTCCTAGCGCCGCTTGGCCAGTTCTTCGCTGTACTGCCGGTATAGCAGGTCCCACTCGCTGCTGCCCTCTGGCACCTGTCGGCTGAGCGACTCGATTCGCTGCCTCACGGTCCGGTCGAGCTCGGGGTCGTGGGCCCAGGCGGCCATAATGACCGAGGCCAGCACGCGCAGCGCCGCGCCTTCGTCCGCCACGCTGACGCCAGCAGTATTTCTCAAGGTCCCGAGGGCGGTCGTCGCGATAGACTCGACCCTCTGGTCCGACATTCCCTGTCCGCCGCCGCTCACAGGGCAAAGCCCCTGGCCTGGGCGATGCGTTCTTTCAGCCCCCGCAGGAGCGTGCCGCGGTCCATGCCGGAGGTCGAGCTGCCCAGCTTTTCAAACGTTCGTTCGGCTTCGAGCTGGATGGAGGCTTCGGCGGCAAAGTTGGCCGAGATCGCTGCCGAAACGGCCTCGGCCACCACGCCGTGGGGGCCTTTTATTGCTGGCGAGGCCTCGTCGAGTAACTTGCGGGCGGCCTGCATGGCGACGTCCTCTATCGACTGCTTGCTACGGTCTTTCATGCTGCGTGCCCCATCCCGGGGCTACAATACCGGGGGCTGGTGGTTACCGCCAGAGATAAACGATCGTTGGGCTATGTTATCGGCGGTCCTGTTGAAAACTCTGCCAAGGGCAGTAGGCTGGTAAACAGATGATGGTCAAACCAGCTCCCCTGGCAGCAGGCGACAGGGTCGCCCTGGTGGCCCCGGCCGGGGTATGCGACCCCGTCCGCCTGGCAACCGGCGTGCAACTGTTGCGCGATTGGGGACTGGACCCGGTCACGCTGGCCGTCGATGGGCGGCTTCGCTACATGGCCGACTCCGACCAGCGGCGCGCCGCTGCCCTCACCGAGGCTTTTTCCAACAACGACTACCGGGCCGTGATGGCGGTTCGCGGAGGCTTCGGCTGCGCTCGCCTGCTCGACCGTTTTGACACGGCGCTGGTGGCTGCCAATCCCATAATGCTCACCGGTTTCAGCGACCTTTCGTTGTTGCTCAACCGCGTGGTGCAGGAAGCCGGCGTGGCCTGTTACCACGCGCCCATGGTCGCGGCCGATCTCCCGCGCCTCGGCGAAGCTGCCAGGGAGTCGTTCCGGCGTTTCCTCTTCGGCGAAGACAACTGGTTTGCCGGCCAGGCCGAGCAGTGCTGGCGCGGTGGTGTGGCGGAGGGCCTGCTGGTCGGGGGCTGCCTTTCGGTGCTGGTCACTACCCTGGGGACTCCCGCTGAAATCGACACGGAATCGCGCATACTGTTTCTCGAAGACGTCGCTGAGAAACCCTACCGCATCGATCGCATGATGACCCACCTGCGGCAGGCCGGAAAACTCGATCGCGTAGCCGGCCTGGTGCTTGGCCCCATGACAGATTGCGATGACGGCCAGGGTCCCGACGTTCTAAGGGACATAGTTCTCGAGGCATTGGCTGGCATTGACTGCCCGGTGGCCTGGGGGCTGCAGTCGGGGCACGGCTGCGACAACGGTGTGCTACCTTTCGGATGCAGGGTGAGGCTCGACGCCGACGCGCCAGGCCTCGAGCTGCTCGAGCCGGTGTTGACCCCGGCCACGAGGTCGGGTTAGGCCGACTTCACGAGCTAAGCAAGGTGAGTAAGGACGGACAAGTATGGGCCGGGTTGGAGTCGCTGGTCGAAGAGGCCATGGGCCGGGGCGTGAGTCCGGGCGTGGTGCTGCTTGTAGGCCGGGGGGAGGACGTAATTTACCAGCGCGGCTGGGGTCGCCTGGGACTGGGCGAGAACCCTGACTTAGACAGCGCGGTTATACCCGCTACGCGTTTTGACGTGGCCTCACTCAGCAAGCCCCTGGCTACATTTGCCTCGCTTGTGTTGCTCATGGCAGAGGGGCGCTTGCTGCTGGGCCAGCCGGTGGCCGATTTTTTTCCAGGCTTTGGTGGCGCGGGGCCCTTTTCCGGTGCGGGAGCAGGTGGAGCTTCGGTCACCGTCAGCCAGCTGCTCACCCACAGTTCGGGCTTGCCCGACTGGGTGCCGTACTTCAAGGCACCGGATTTTGCCGCGGCCGGGCCGCAGCCATTCACCTTCGACAAGCGTCGTCGCAGGCGCCTGGTGGCCGAGGTCGCCCGCCAGCCGCTGGTGTACGAACCCGGCAGTGAGTCGCGCTACAGCGATCTCGGTTTCATACTGCTGGGTGACATCGTAGAGCAGATCACCGGCGAGGATCTCGACGAGTTCATCACATCGAGGCTGCTGCAACCGCTTGGCACAGGCGCTGGTTTTCGTCGTCCGGGCTCAGGCGTCCGGGGTCAGGCCGACGCCGAGGTGCCTCCCTGCGGAATCTGCGGGTGGCGCCAGCGGCTCGTGCAGGGGCAGGTGCAGGATGAGAACGCCTGGCTTATGGGCGGGGTGGCCGGGCACGCGGGCTTGTTTGCCTCGGCCCGGGACATCCATCTGCTGGCCGCTGAGTACGAGGCCGCACTGGCTGGCAATTCGGTGCTGCTCGACAGCCGGTTGCTGCGCCACCTGCTCGACGCCGAGCCGTCGGTGCCTGGCTCGACCTGGCTGCCCGGCTGGGACACGCCCACGCCAGGCGCCTCGACGGCCGGCAGCCTGGTCGGCGCGCGCGCGCTGGGGCACCTGGGCTACACCGGCAGCTCGCTGTGGATAGACCGCGACCGGGGGGTGCACGTGGTGCTGCTCAGCAACCGGGTTCATCCCCATACCGGCAATCGCGGCATCGCCGCGCTCAGGCCGGCGGTGCACGACGCAGTGTTCGAATGCGTTGATTCGCTGTCTCGACAGCGGTCACGCAAGCGTGCAGACTGAGCGGGTCGTGGCAGGCAAATCACAACACGTACATCTCGTGGCTGTCTGCGGCGTCGGCATGGCGCCGCTGGCCGTCATGCTCAAGCAGTCGGGCTACACAGTGAGCGGTTCCGACAAGGCTTCCTATCCGCCCATGGGGCAGGTGCTGGCCGACGCCGGCATAGAGATACTCGAAGGTTTTTCGGCCGACCATCTCGACCCCCTGCCCGACGTGGTCGTCATTGGCAACGCGGTGTCGGCCAGCAACCCCGAGGCCGCCGAGGTCGAGCGCCTGGGGCTGCCGCGCCTGTCATTCCCCGAGGCGGTGGCCCGCTACTTCCTGCGCGATCGGCGTAGCCTGGTGGTGGCCGGTACGCACGGTAAGACAACCACCACCGGCATGCTGGCGCGCGTGCTCGAGGTCGCGGGCGAGGACCCCGGCTACCTGGTGGGTGGCCTGGTGCGCGACCTCGGAGGCTTGGCGCGGCCGGGCCGGACGGGCGCCTGGTTTGCCATCGAGGGCGACGAGTACGACTCGGCCTACTTCGATAAGGGCCCCAAGTTTGTTCACTACCAGCCGGCGGCGAGCATAATCACCAGCGTTGAGTTCGACCACGCCGACATCTACCGCGACGTGGAGCACGTCAAGAGTTCGTTTGCGCGCCTGGTCGAGTTGCTGCCCGAAGGCGCCCCGCTGGTGGTTTGCGGCGACTATCCCCACCTGCTCGACCTGTTTGGTTCGTCGCCGCGGCCGGGCTTGATCAGTTACGGTTGCGGCGACAACAACCAGTGGAGGCCCGCAGAACTCGAGCACGGTTCAGCCGGCAGTTCGTTCCGCCCGTCGCTTGAAGGTGAGCTGGGCCCACGCTTGCAGCTGCGGCTTCACGGTAGCATCAACGTGCTCAACGCACTGGCGGTGTTCGTGCTTTCGAGACAGCTCGGTATATCCGACGCTGCCGTGGCCGAAGCTTTGGCGGGGTACCGGGGTGCGGCCAGGAGGCAGGAGCTGGTGGGCAGCGCTGCGGGCGTGGACGTGATCGATGACTTTGCCCATCACCCCACCGCGGTTGCCGGCAGCCTGGCTGCCATGGCCGACGCCTACAACGGGCGCAAGGTGTGGGCGGTGTTCGAACCGCGCTCCAACACCAGCCGCAGGTCGGTCTTCCAGGCTCGTTATACCGAGGCCCTGGCCCTGGCCGACCGAGTCGTCCTGAGCGAGGTGTTCCACAAGGAGAACGATACCCTGGCCGAGGGCGAAGCGCTCGACACCGAGGCCGTGGTTGAGGAGCTGAACAGCACGGGTACCCCGGCCTGGCAGGCCGACGGCCCCGACGCCATACTCGACCGTCTGCCGGGCGAGCTCAGAGCGGGCGACGTGGTGCTGTGCATGTCCAACGGCGCTTTTGGAGATCTCCCGCGCCGTCTGCTGGCCGCTCTCGGCGGCTGAGCTGTTCTATTTTCCGGCAGCGCTCTCGCCGCTGGAGCCATACACTCGCTCAAAATTGCGAGCGTTGCGGAGAACCTTTTTCACGTAGCCACGGGTCTCACGGTAGGAAATTCTTTCGATGAACTCGTCCACGTCGAGGCCGTCCAGCCGGTCGAGCCAGCGTTGCGCCGCGTTCTCGCCCGCGTTGTAACCGGCCAGCATGAGGACGGGGTTGTCGTTGAAGCGCCGCGCGAGCGAGGCGAGGTAGGCCGTGCCCAGCGCGATGTTGACGTCGGGCACGAAGAGGTCGTCGCGCGAAGGCTCTGCCCGGTCCGTTGTTCTGGCCACCCGCCTGGCGGTGGGCAAGAGCAGTTGCATCAATCCGTAGGCAGCGGCCGGCGAGGTGGCGTGCGCGTCAAAAACGCTTTCCTGTTTCATCAGCGCGTAGACCAGCGAGGGGCGGATCTTCCAGCGACCCGCTTCGCGCCCCACGATGTCGGCGTGGGCCCTGGGGTAGAGAAACGGGTACAGCTGGGCATCGTTGAGCAGGCCCTTGCGATAGAGCTGCAGTGCCACGCGCAGGCTGCTGTTCCAGGCACCCGACGTGGCTAGCTGCGGCAACAGGGCCAGCAGTTGCTCGCTGCTGCGGCCGCTCGTCAGCCGAGCGGTTTCGGTGGCCCCGTGGTGGCCCAGGCCGGCGATTCTCAGTGCCTCCGCCCGCGCCAGCGTGCGCCGTGCAGGGGCGTCAAGCGTGGCCGTTGAGCGTGGAAGATTTTCGACCGTGGCCGCGGGCGCCTTGAGCGGGAGCCGCTGCTCGACCAGCCAGGAATAAAAGCCGTCGGGAAACTCGGCCAGCAGCTGCCGGTACACGGCCAGTGCCTCGGTACTGGTCTTGCCCGCCGCACGTTCAATGGAGCGGGCTTTCCAGTACAGGGCGCCTTCGCGTCCACTCGGGCTGGAGGGCCTGCTGACTCCCGACCCACGGGCGGGGGGCTTGGTGGCCTGCACGATGAGACCGAACTTCCACGCCGCGCCAGGGTAGTTGCCCGCCCGGTACGAGGCCCAACCGGCCCGCCACGCGGACTCACTGCTGGTGTGTTGGTCAGGGCTTTTTTCGGCCGAGCGATAGTGGGCGGCCGCGCTGTTGTACCGGCGGGCCGACTCGTGGATGCGGCCCGAGGCGTAGTGGGCTTTGTGCTCTTCGTCCAGCCCCGATCCCAGCGACAGAAATTTTTCGAAGCGTTGCAGGGCCAGCGTCGACTGGTTCGCGTTCCAGCTGTACACCGCCGACTCGTACAGCAGTCGCGCCGACCGGCCCGGGTCGCTTTCGCCCGCAGATTTCTGCGACAGCCACCAGGCCGCCGCCTGCTTATCTTTCAGGGCCGCGGTCGAGCGGGCCCGGCCGAGAATCGAAGTCGTGCGCGATGGGTGGCGCGGAAAGTCCTTGAGCAGCTTGTCCAGCATCGCCACGCGTTGGCTGTGCCTGCCCTCGGCACCCAGCAGCCGGGTCTCGGCCACCAGCTGCTCGGCGCTGGTCGGCAGCAGTTTCGGGTTGTCAATTTGCAGATCGGATGCCAGCTCGGCGGCCAGCCTGCCCGATTGACCACCGGGGTCTCTTGCCCTGGCGCGGTTGGCCAGCTCGAGCGAACGCCGGGGGTCCGAGGCCTGCAGGCGGCGCGCGGCCGCCACCGCGATGGCCGCAAAATCGGCGTTGAGGGTGGTCCCGCCGCGGTATTTTTCGGCCAGCTCGAGTACGCGGGCGTCTGCTGTTTCCGGCAGGCCGACCAGCAGCGCTGCGCTGGCGGGCGCTATCGGTGAGTCGGGTGCCAGCGCCAGCAGCTTCTCGAGTTCAGCGGCAGCTGCAGCCTTTTCATCGGCGGCCGCCTCGGCGCTCAAGCTGGTAGCAGCGAGCCTGCTGCGGGCCAGGAAGTAGAGCACGTAGTCCTGCAGCAGGGCGAAGTCGTTTTTCAGGGTGAGCAGGGTGCGCCGGGCAAGGGCCGGGTCGTCGCCCCCGCTGGCCGACAGGGCCGTCACCGCAGATCCCAGCTGGGCGGCGTGGCTGGCGTCAGATCTGCCGAGCAGGGATTTTTCGGGTGCCGTTCCGGCGCTGCAGGCGGTAACGGCCGGGGCCAGCAGCGTGGCTGTAAGCAGGACGGAAAGCGCTTTAACTCTGGTAAGCACGTGGTCTCCTTTTTGACTTTACCTGAGCGGGTTTAAGAATACAGGTCATGGATACCAGCTGCCTCGTATTAGCATCTGCCTCGCCAAGGCGGCGCGAGATTCTCGATCGAGAGGGTTACCGTTTCGATATTGACGTAGCCGGGGTCGAGGAACTTCAGTGCCTGGGCGAATCAGCACTGCACGCCACTATCCGCCTGGCCCTGGAGAAGGCCGACGCGGTGGTGGGCCGGCGCCACGCGGGCGAAGTAGTCCTCGGCGCCGACACCACGGTGGTGGTAGAGGAAATGATGATGGGAAAACCTATAGACCGCGCCCAGGCGGTTGACTACCTGCTCATGCTCGCGGGCCGCAACCACCTGGTCTACACGGGCTGGGCGCTGCTGGCGGCCGGGGGCGGTACGGGCCTGGCGCCACCCGCCTGCGGGTTTACACGCTCGGTGGTACGCATGAGGGAGTTTTCGAGATTGGAGGCCGAGCGCTACGTAGCAATGGGCGAAAGCGACGACAAGGCTGGTGGTTACGCGGTGCAGGGACTGGGGCGCTCGCTGGTGGCTGCGGTAGCTGGTTGCGTGGACAACGTCATCGGCCTGCCCGTGGCGCAGCTCGAGGCTCCGCTCGCGCGGCGGGGAGTTCGGCCGCTGCAGCAACGAGGGGGAAACGGTGGCGGTAGCCGATAGTCTGGCCGAGGTCAGGGAACGGCTGGCCGCGGCGGCTGCGCGTGCCGGCCGTGCCAACCGGCCACCGCTGCTGGTGGCCGTTACCAAGAACCAGCCCAACGAAGCCCTGCTGGAGGCGGCCAGGGCGGGCCAGCTAGATTTCGGCGAGAACTACCTGCAGAAGGCCCTGCCGCGTATGCAGATGGCAGGCCTCGAAGACGTTCGCTGGCACCTCGTGGGACGGCTGCAGTCGAACAAGGCCAAGCGGGCGGCTGACGCTTTTTACCTGCTGCACGGCATCGACTCGGCTTCGGCTGGCCAGGCCTTGTCGCGCGCTGTTGTCGCCCTGGGAGAAGCAGCCGCGCCTTGCCGCTTGTTGATGCAGATCAAGCTTGGTGGCGGCCAGGGGCGGGCCGGCGTAGAAGAGGCCCGGGCCGAGCAGCTCTTGAGGCAGTTGGCCGATATGCCGGGGCTAAGCATCCAAGGTGTTACCGGCGTGGCCGACCCGGGGCAGGAGGCGCGCCCGCAGTTTGAACGGCTGCGATTACTGCAGGAAAGACTGCGGGGGCTCGCGCTGCCGCGGGCAGCGATGGTTGAGATATCGGCCGGCATGTCGGCTGACTACGAGGACGCGATAATGGAGGGTTCAACGATGGTAAGGATAGGCAGGGCTGTGTTCGGACAGCGAGAAAGGGGCGAGTCGTGAGCAAGCAGGCGCCGGTTGTCGGTTTTGTTGGTGGGGGCAACATGGCTGCCGCGTTGCTCAAGGGCTTGCTGGAGCCGGGCGATGACGGCGGTGGCGTTTCACCAGAGACAATAGTCGTCTGCGAGCCCCTCGCGGCCCGCCGCCGCGTGCTCAAGCGGCGCTTCGGAGTCAGGGTTACGGCTGATCTCGCGCAGCTTGCCGAGGCCGCCCGGACGGTGGTGCTCGCGGTAAAACCACAGGTCATGGACGAGGTTCTGTCGGGCCTGTCGCCGCTGCTCGGGCGCGGCAAGCTGGTTATCTCTATCGCGGCCGGTGTACGCCTGTCGCGCATGGAGAAGGCCCTGGGGCCGCGCGCGCGCACTATTCGGGTCATGCCCAACACCCCCTGCCTGCTGGGTAGCGGCATGTCGGTGCTTTGTGCGGGGGCGACTGCGCGGAGAAAAGACCTCGCAGTGGCCAGGGCCATGTTCGAAGCCGTTGGCGAAGTGCTCGTGGTCGAAGAAGAGAAGCTGATGGATGCGGTCACCGGCTTGAGCGGTAGTGGGCCGGCCTATGTTTACCTGTTTGCCGAGGCGCTGGCCCGGGGTGGTAAGGCGGCCGGACTCGACCAGGAAACCGCCTTGCACCTGGCCTGTCACACCCTGGCTGGCGCCGCCAGGATGTTGCTTGAGAGCGGGCAGGGGCCCGTCGAATTGCGCAAGGCGGTTTCGTCGCCGGGCGGCACCACCCTGGCCGGCCTCTCCGCTCTCGCCAGCGGGGGGTTCAGCCAGACCGTTGCTTCGGCCGTGAAGGCCGCCACGAGGCGGTCGAGGGAACTCGCCGTTGACACGACTGGCCGCCGTTCCTAGTTTCATTCTGTTCCCACAAGGGAAACAAAAAACAACGGAAGCTTAACCAAGGTGCCAATCTACGAATACGAGTGTCCCGTCTGCGGGGTTTTTGAACACACCCAGTCCATGTCTGACGATCCCCTGTCGCGCTGCGCTACCAAGGGTTGCCGGCGCAAGGTGAAGCGGCTGATCTCGTCGTCGTCGTTTCAGCTCAAGGGCGGCGGCTGGTACTCGGAGGGCTACCAGAAAGGCTCCGGGGGCGATTCATCCAAGGATTCGGGCTCCGCTTCGTCGGACGGCTCGTCGTCCGGCTCGTCGTCTGACTCGCCGTCTGACTCGCCGTCTGACTCGCCGTCCAGCTCGTCGTCCAGCTCGTCGTCCAGCTCGTCGTCCAGCAGTGGCTCCGACAGCAGCCCGGGTAGCGGCTCAAGCAAGGAGTCAGGCAAGAGCTCAAAAAAAACTTCGGCGAAAAAACCCACCAAATAAGCCGCATCGCGTCAAAACCAGGCACACGGCCTTGACTTTTATGACGCAGTGAGTAAAACAATGCACAGGTAAGCGTTACGGCCAGCTTTCGAGCTGTCCGCACATGGATACGTTTCTGGTTTAGGTACAGACTTAGATTGGTGATCCTGAGCGGGTTCCTATCTGGCACTCCCCCTGTTGGGGGGGCAAAGATGGGACCAGATGACGCGGTACTACAGGAGGGAAAAAAATGGCAAAAGCAAAGAAGCAACCCACGCCGCTTTTCGGTAACGTGACCAACACTGTGGACAGGGTTCGTGGTGAGGTCGAAGGGGCCGCGGAGCGTTTTGGACGTCGCGCGGTGTCCATGCTCACCGAGCAGCAGCAGGACCAGGTCGACAAGGTGATCGACAGTATCGGCGAAGTTCGCGAGGACCTCAACGGTCGCGTCGACGAACTGCGCGAGCAGATCGAAGAGCGCCTGGACGACGTCAGGACCCAGCTCGACAAGAGGGTCACCGGGCTGCGCAAAGAGACCAACGGCCGTCGCCGTGAGCTGACTTCCAGTGCTCAGAAGGAAGCCGGCAAGCTGGCCACGCGCCTGGCCAAGTGGCTCAAGCTGCCCGTGCGCGGCGATGTTGATTCGGTCAAGCGCCGGCTCACCGCCATTGAGCGCAGGATTGACTCCCTCGAGAAGGGGTCACGCCGTAAAGCAGCGGCCTGACCCGGCAAGTCAGTACAGCGGGGTTGATCGAGAACGGGAAACCGATTCGGTCAGCCCCGCTTTTTTTTGCCCGCTACCTTCCGTCCGATCCGCCCCCAGCCGCCGCCGCCGGGGGTCTGCACGCGGACGCGGTCGCCGGCGGCCAGTTGCAGCTCGGTTTTTGAGGCGATGGCTTTCGTTCGGCCGCCGCTGCTCACCGTATCGCGGCCCGGTAGACCGGGCTTTCCGCCCGCCAGCCCCCAGGGGCCCTCTTGCCGTCTGTCGGCGAGCAGAGTCAGCGTGGCCGGCACAAGGACCTCTATTTCCCGATCTATTCCATCACCGCCGCGGTGCTTTCCGGTCCCGCCGGAGCGCCTTCGCAGCCCGTAACGGATTACCCTCAGGGGGTAGTAGGACTCGAGCAGTTCCACGGGCGTGTTGAGCGTGTTGGTCATGTGGGTGTGCAGCGCGTGGCAGCCCGGACCTGACGGTCCGGCGCCGGCTCCACCCGCCACCGTTTCGTAGTAGGCAAAGTGGCGATCACGTTGCACGTCCCAACCTCCGAGCGTCAGGTTGTTCATCGTGCCCGAGCTCGCCGCCGGCACACGACCGGGCAGCGCGCGGGCCAGGGCCCGCAGCAACAGGTCTACTATACGCTGCGAGGTTTCGACGTTGCCTCCTGCCACGGCTGCCGGAAAGCGGCAGTCCACGAGCGTGCCCGGTGTGGTGAGTATGTCTACCGGCTCCATCATGCCGCGGTTGGCCGGTACCCGGCTGCCGGCGAGACAGGCCACGACATAAAAAACCGCCGACGTGGTCACCGCGAGGTTGGCGTTGAGCGGGCCCCGGCATTGGGGGGAGCAGTCTCGCAGGTCGATCTCCAGGCGTTTGCCCCGCCGCCGTAGCGTGACCGAAAGTCGCAGTGGCTGCGGGTCAATACCGTCGTTATCGAGTGAGTCGCGGGCGCTGAACTCGCCGATGGGGAGCTTCTTGATCATGGCCTCGACCAGGCGGTGCGAGTAATCCTGCAGCTCCTTCATGGCACGAGTGATACGCGCCGGGCCGAAGCGAGTCGCCAGTTCGGACAGGCGCTGATCACCGCTGCGCAGGGCCGCGACCTGGGCGTCAAGGTCGCCCATCCTCTCGGCGGGCACTCGGGTGTTGGCCAGGAACAGCTCCATCGTTTCGCGCACCACGCGGCCACCCCGGTAGAGGTGAACCGGCGGTATGCGGAATCCCTCCTGGTGGATGTCGGTGCACAGCGCCATCGAACCGGGTGCGTGGCCACCCATGTCGGCGTGATGGGCGCGGGCCGCCAGCCAGGCAAAGGGTCGGCGAGCGCTCCCGGCCCTGCTCGACTTGTGGTGGCCGGCGAGAAAGACCGGCGCCACCACGGTGAGGTCGGGCAGGTGGGTGCCGCCCGAGTAGGGGTCGTTGAGCAGCATGATGTCGCCGGCGAGAACGTCCCCGCTGTCAGCCGCCATGGCCTCGATGGCTGCCTTGACCGACAAGGGTGTCGAGCCGAGGTGCACCGGTATGTGCGCAGCGTGCGACACCATGCCGCCCGCTGCATCAAAAATTGCGCAGGAAAAATCGCGGCGCTCCTTGATGTTGGGCGAGAAGCCGGCCTGGCAGAGCACGGTGCCCATTTCTTCGGCCACCGCGACCAGGCGGTTGCTGAAGAGCTCGAGCTCGACGGGATCGAAGCGTTCAGCCACCGTCTTTCTCCAGCCGCAGGTTAGACTCGGGGTCCACGTGGGCGGTCCAGCCGGTAGCGATCAGCGAGGTCGAACTGTACTCGGTCACCAACGCTGGCCCCGCGAAACGGTCCCCCATAACGA